>DASSDE010001243.1:0-3259 GCA_035697365.1 Kribbella sp.
ACCCACTCGATGGTCGTACCCGCCTCCCAGTACTGCGTCACGCCGTCGGTCACGACTGCGCCGGGCGGGTCATCGAGAGCACGTCGAGCGCTGCGTCCAGCTGCTCCTCGGTGAGGTCGCCCTTCTCGACGTGACCGTTCTCGATCACGACCTCACGGATCGTTTTCCCTTGTTTCAAAGCACTTTTGGCGACCGCGGCGGCGTTCTCGTACCCGATGTAGCGGTTCAGGGGCGTGACGATCGACGGTGACGACTCGGCCAGCGCGCGGGCGTGGTCGACCTTGGCCGTGATGCCGTCGACGCAGCGGTCGGCGAGCAGGCGGGCGCTGTTCGCCAGGAGGGTGATCGATTCGAGCAGGTTGCGCGCGATCACCGGAAGCATCACGTTCAGCTCGAAGTTGCCGCCGGCACCGGCCACGGTGATCGTGGTGTCGTTGCCAATGACCTGGGCGGCGACCATCAGCGTCGCCTCGCAGATCACCGGGTTCACCTTGCCGGGCATGATGCTCGACCCGGGCTGCAGGTCCGGCAGGGCGATCTCGCCGAGCCCGGCGCGCGGGCCGGAGCCCATCCAGCGCAGGTCGTTGCAGATCTTCGTCAGGCTGACCGCAACGGTCTTGAGCTGCCCGGACAGCTCGACCAGACCGTCCCGCGCACCCTGCGCCTCGAAGTGGTCCTCGGCCTCGCTCAGCTCCAGCCCGGTACGCCGGTTCAGCTCGGTGATCACCGCGGCCGCGAAGCCGGGCGGCGTGTTGATCCCGGTGCCGACCGCGGTCCCACCGAGCGGCAACTCGGCAACCCGCGGCAGTGTCGCGCGCACGCGGTCGGCGCCGCGCCGGATCTGCTGCGCATATCCGTTGAACTCCTGGCCGAGCGTCACCGGCGTCGCGTCCATCAGGTGCGTCCGGCCGGACTTCACCACCTCGGCGAACTCGGATCCCTTACGAGCAAGGGAATCGACGAGGTGCTCCAACGCCGGCAGCAGCTCCTGCACGACGCCCGCGGTGGCCGCGACGTGAATCGCGGACGGGAAGGTGTCGTTGCTGGACTGCGACGCGTTGACGTGGTCGTTCGGGTGCACGTCCGCGCCGAGCGAGCGGGTGGCGAGGGTGGCCAGGACCTCGTTGACGTTCATGTTCGTCGACGTACCGGAACCGGTCTGGAAGACGTCGATCGGGAACTCGGCGTCGTGCTCCCCCGCGGTGACCTGGTCCGCGGCGGCGACGATCGCGGCCGACCGGTCCGCGTCGAGGACGCCGAGCGAGGCGTTCACCACGGCGGCCGAGGCCTTGATCTGCGCCAGTGCGTGCACCAGCTCCGGCGCGAGTGGCCGCCCGGAGATCGGGAAGTTCTCCACGGCACGCTGCGTCTGAGCCCGCCACAATGCGTCCCGAGGCACCTTCACCTCGCCCATCGTGTCGTGCTCGATCCTGAACTCCACGTCATCACCCATACCTTGCAGAGTACTTCGATCGGAACTGTCGGAACGCCCTGATAGACAAGCTGTGGACAACACCACAGGAGGGGATCGATGGAGTTCACCCAGTCGTTCGAGATCACGAAGTGGGAGCAGGCGGCCTACGACGAGGCCAGCACGATCGAGCTCGGCAAGGCGACCGTCGGCAAGACGTTCACCGGCGGGGAGCTGGAGGGCACCAGCACGGCCGAGCTGCTGATGGCCGGGACCGCGGACGGTCCGGCCGCTTACACGGCGCTCGAGCGGTTCACCGGCACGCTGGGCGGGCGGAAGGGGTCGTTCGTGATGGTGCACGGTGCCTCGGCCGGCGCGGCAGGTTCGCCCGGCACGATCGTGGCGGCCGAAGGCGATCTGACCGGGCTGACCGGCACTGTCTTCTTCCAGCACGACGAGCAGGGCGCGCGGCTGACGATCGGCTACGAGCTGCCCTGATAGACGTAGTACAGCTCGTCCCGGCCCTGCAGCTCGACCGGCACGGGCTGCACGGCACATCCGCCGAAGACCGCGGTGACGGCTGTCTCCAGCGCGGTCGACGCCGACGACGACCAGACCGTGAGGACGCCTCCGGCACGGAGTTTCGTACGGCACGTCCCGAGGAAGCCGGATGTGTAGATGGCGGAGTTCTCGTTGTAGACAAGGAAGTCCGGGCCGTTGTCCACATCGAGCAGGATCGCGTCGACCGACGCATCGGGCAGGTCCGCAACCACGTCCCGTACGTCGCCGACAGCCACCGCCACGCGCGGATCGTCGAGCACCGACGGCACCAGCCCCGCCCGCATCCACGTCACCAGCTCCGGCTCGATCTCCGCGACGATCACCTGCCCGAGCCGGTCGTCGCCGAGCAGCGCCCGCACCGTGTACCCCAGTCCGAGCCCGCCCACCAGCACCCGATCCGGGTGCTCCACAGCCGCCAGCGCCGCAGCCGCCAGCAACTCCTCGCTGGACGTCTCCCGATCGTCCATCACGAAGACCCCGTTGACCCGCAGCTCCAGCGCCCCGTCCCCCCGCCGCCGCAACACAATCTCCCCGCGCTCACTGACCGCCCGTCCAACCTCACTCACGAGGTCATCCTCTCGCACGGGCGGCCCGGCGCGTTCTCAGTACCAGCCGCTGTTTTGGGAGTGGGACCAGGCTTTGCAGGGGGAGCCGTAGGTGGCTTCGATGTAGTCGAGGCCCCATTTGATCTGGACGACCGGGTTCGTCCGCCAGTCGCTGCCGTAGGCGGCCATGCGGTTGCCGGGGAGCGCTTGCGGGATGCCGTACGCGGTCGAGGTCGGGTTGTCGGCACTGACCTTCCAGTGCGACTCCTTGGTCCAGAGCTTCTCGAGGCAGCTGAACTGGCTCCGGCTCCAGCCGTGGTCGGGGAGGAGGTTCATCGCGACCTCCTTCGGCGTGCCCTCGTACTTCTTCCGCTCGGCGTCCCGGCTGGCACGCTCCTCGCTCGACGAGCGGCTGGCGCGGGCCAGGGCCTCGTAGCGCTTCAGCGCGGCGTTCTTGGCGGCGTTCTTCCGGTCGGCCGCATCCTGGAGAGCCACCTGCTGCTGGGCGACGGCCTCGACCTGGTTCCGCATCCGGACGGCGTCCGCGGCAGCCTTGTCGGCGTCTTTGGGGACGGCCTGCGGCTTGTCGTCGCCAGCCAGCACCTTGCCACTGTTGATGACGGCCATCTCGGCCCGCCCTGACACCTTCTCCGACGCACTGCTGCTCCCAGGAGAGCTGAAGAGGTCGATACCGGCGACAACGGAGACCACGGCGATTCCGGTGACTGCGAGAACCGCGACG
>DASSDE010001244.1:0-3526 GCA_035697365.1 Kribbella sp.
CGGCCGGCGTACGGGAAGCTCCGGCACGAACACGTGACCGATTACCAGCGGCTGTTCGGTCGTCTCGACGTCGATCTCGGTACGTCGGACTCGATCGCACTGCCGACGGACCAGCGGATCGCGGCGTTCCGCAACGGCGGCGACCCGCAGCTGGCGGCGCTCTACTACCAGTTCGGGCGGTACCTGCTGATCTCCAGCTCCCGTACGCCCGGACAGCCCGCGAACCTGCAGGGCATCTGGAGCTACAAGATGCTGCCCGAGTGGCAGTCGAAGTTCACGATCAACATCAACACCGAGATGAACTACTGGCCGGCCGGTCCCGCCAACCTGGCCGAGTGCTGGGACCCGCTGTTCCAGATGATCGAGGAGCTGGCGGAATCGGGCGCGCGGACCGCGGCCGCCATGTACGACGCTCCTGGCTGGGTGGCGCACCACAACACCGACGGCTGGCGTGGCAGTGCCGTGGTGGACTTCGCGTTCTACGGGCTGTGGCCCACCGGGGGTGCGTGGCTGTCGCTGCTGTTCTGGGAGCGGTACGAATACACCGGCGACCTGGCGATGCTGCGCAAGTACTACCCGGTGCTGCGCGGCTCGGTGGAGTACTTCCTCGACCAGCTGCAGACCGACGCGAAGACGGGATGGCTGGTGACCAGCCCGTCCCTGTCCCCCGAGGTCAAGCACCACGACTACGACGGTGACGGCGTGAGCCTGTGTACCGGGCCGACGATGGACATGGAGATCCTGCGCGACCTGTTCAAGGTGTTCGGACAGGCGGCGGAACTGCTGGGCAAGGACTCGGCGATGGCAGCTGCGGCGGCGGAGGCAGGCTCGAAGCTGGCGCCGCTGCAGATCGGGTACCTCGGCCAGCTCCAGGAGTGGCTGATCGACTGGGAGGACGCTGCGCTGGAGAGCAGCCGCCACGTCTCACCGCTGTGGGCGGTGTTCCCGAGCGACCAGGTGACGCCACGCCGTACGCCGGAATTCGCCGACGCGGCGCGCAAGTTCCTCGAGCTCCGAGGTCCGGCCGTTACGGCCGGCTGGTCGCTGGCGTGGAAGCTGAACATCCGGGCGCGGCTGCTCGAGGCGGAGAACGCGTACACGCACCTGACCCAGCTGATCGGTCCGGGGCGGACGGCGCCGAACATGTTCGACCTGCACCCGCCGTTCCAGATCGACGGGAACTTCGGTGGTGTCTCCGGCATCACCGAGATGCTCATGCAGAGCCACTCCGGCGAGGTCGCGCTGCTGCCGACCCTGCCCGGCGCCTTTGCGACCGGAGCGATCCGGGGCATGCGGGCCCGTGGCGGGTTCGAGCTCGAGTTCTCGTGGGCCGACGGGAAGTTGTCGAAGGCAAAGATCCGGTCGCTGCTCGGCAACCGGTTGCGGCTGCGGACCGGCACGCAGGTCGACGTGACGTCGTCGGCCGGTCCGGTGGCATTCGCCCGGCCGGAGGACGGCGTCGTGGAGTTCCGTACCCGCGCCGGTGTCGACTACCTGATCGAGGTGCGCGGATGAACACGTTCCGGTTGACGATCCCGTTGCTGGCGGCGCTGTTGACCGTCGGCGCCACATCGCTGCCGGCCGTCAGCAGTACGCCGGACGCGGAGCAGACGACCGCCTGGCATGACGGTGCACTGCAGGCCGACACGGCCGGGTTGGTGTCACGATCCGACCTCGTGCAGGAGGGGCCGGCTTGGCGTCCGTACGAGGCGATGCCGGTCGGCAACGGCGTACTGGGCGCGGCTGTCTGGGCGGAGAAGGGCTACACGGCTCAGCTGAACCGGGTCGACACCTTCCCGGACCTCAAGTCGGCGGGGCAGCTCGTCGTGCCCGGTCTGGACCCACTGATGCGTGCTGACGACTACAGCGGTCGGCTGGCGCTGTACGACGGCCAGCTCGTCCAGCATGGCGGTGGGATGACGGCGCGTTCGTACGTGCGTGCCGACGCCGACCAGTTCGTTCTCGAGGTCACGGGAGCTGACCCGTCGAAAGCACAGACAGCTGACCTGAAGTTGTGGGCCGGCCGGACGCCGGCGACGAGCGCGGCTGGTGGTGTTGCTGCGCTGGCGGAGACGTTCCACGACGCAGCGTCCGGCAGCATCACCGGTGCGGTTGCTGCCATGACCGCCCACGCCCAGGGCGTCATTGCGACCGTGGTGGATCCGCTGACGGTGCGGCTGACGTTCCGTCCGAACGCTGACGGCAGCTTCCGGCTCGTGGTCGGTGTGCCTTCGTACCGCGGTGGAGAGCTGCGCACCGCGGCCCGTCGCGCCGTGGTCGAGTCGCCGAGCAATCATCTGGCCTGGTGGCACGCGTTCTGGGCGAAGGCGGCCCCGATGCGGATCACCTCGGCCGACGGGACCGGTGAGTACGTCGAGAACATGCGGACGCTGCAGCTCTACACGATGGCCGCTTCGATGCGCGGCGACGTACCGAGCACACACGGTGCCGTCGTACGGATGTTCTCGTCGTCGGAGGACCAGGCGGACTGGGCACAGGACTCGTACTGGCACTTCAACCTGCGCGAGTTCGTGGCCGCCAACCGCGGCGCGGGCATTGCCGAGTTCAACGCGCCGTACTTCAAGTTCTACCTGGACCGCGCCGAACTGATGCGCGAGTGGACCCGTACGCACTGGACGGGTGGCGAGGGGCTGTGTCTGCCGGAGTTCATGCGGTACGACGGGACTGGTGACGGCTGCGACAACAAGCAGGAGCCCAGCTGGACCCGGCGGATCCTGACGAGCGGGCCGGAGTTGGTGAACAACATCTGGGAGCAGTACCGGTACACCGGCGACAAGGCGCTGCTGAACCGGAGCTACCCGCTGATGCGGGACGTGGCGCGGTTCTACCTGTCTGCGCTGACGCCTGGTGCCGACGGCTACCTGCACCTGGAGCACGTCAACGCGCTGGAGGTGCAGTGGGACACCAGTGACCCCGTACCGGATCTGGCCGCGATGCAGGTGATCTTCCCGATGGTTGCTGATCTTGCTGTGTCGCATGGTGATACTGCGCTGGCGGCGCAGTTGCGGGCTGCAGTTGGCAAGCTGCCGCCGTTCCGGACCGTTCAGCGCAACGGTGCGGAGGTGCTGGCGTGGTCCGGTACCGACGAAGAGGCACACAACACGCAGAACCCGGAAATGGAGGCGCTCTGGCCGTGGGGCGTGTTCGACGCATCGTCATCGTTGATGCAGGCAACGTTCCGGGAACGCGTGTACCCGCAGGACAAGGACTGGGGCATGGACAGCACCTGGGCCGCGCGCCTCGGGCTGTCGGACGAGGTGAAGAACCTGCTGCTGAAGGGCATCGCCGACTTCCAGATCTACCCGAACGGCTTCACCGTGCACCGCACCGGCCAGGAGCCGGCCCGTAACCACAGCTTCTACAACGAGTGGGGCGGGGTGCTGAGCATGGGTCTCCAGGAGGCCCTGGTGCAGTCGACCGGCGGCGTTGTCCGGGTGGCGGCAGCCTGGCCGCACGACTGGGACGTGTCCGGGTCGGTGCAGATCGAGGGCGGGCACCGGATCAG
>DASSDE010001245.1:0-2848 GCA_035697365.1 Kribbella sp.
GTGCTCGCGCTCCGCCGCCCGGGTGAAGCTCCGCTCCTCCGCGAGCGCGACGAAGTGGCGCAGATGCCGAAACTCCATCCTCCGACTGTATCTCTGCCAGAGATGGAATCCATCTGGAACTGTCCCGTCAGAGCTGGTATGCCCGGGCAGCACGGCTCTGTTCGGTCTCAGTAGACCGATGTCCTTCCAGAGAGGCCGTTGCCCCGATGACTACCGCCGCACCAACGAGCGCCCGTACGACGAGAGCCCGGCACCTGACCGGTTTCTGGTTCGTGGCCACCGCGTTCCTGACCCTGATGGCGTTCGGGACCGTGCCGACGCCGCTCTGGCCGATCTACCAGGTTCGCGACCACTTCGGTGCCACCACGGTGACCGTCGCCTTCGCTGTCATGGTGGTCGGTGCCGCGGCCGGCTTCCACCTGCTCGGCCACCTCTCCGACCGGCTCGGCCGTCGGCGCATCATCGTCCCCGCGCTGCTCACCGGCATCCTGTCGGCCGCCGTACTCGCGATCTGGCCCGGCCTGCCCGCCCTGCTGGTGGGGCGCGTCCTCACGGGGGTCGCGGTCGGACTGATGGCGTCCACGGCAACCGTCTATCTCAGCGACCTCCATCACGCCGTTCACCCCGATGAGCCCCGGTCGTCCCTGCCGGCGTTGGTGGCGACCGCGTCGAATCTGGGCGGCCTCGCACTCGGTCCCCTGGTGGCTGGTGCGCTCGCGCAATGGGCGCCGGCCCGGCTGCGGACGTCGAACACGATCTTCGGCGCGCTGATGATCGTGCTGCTCCTGCTCGCCCTGTCGACGCCGGAGACTGTGGACATCGAGGCCCGAGGCAACGATCGGCCGGCGCGGTTCGCGCTGCGTCCTGGCGCGGGTGCGACCTTCGGGTCCGCGGCAGCCGTCGGGTTCTTCGCGTTCGCGGTGATGGGGCTGTTCTCGTCACTCGGCGCGATCATCGTCCGCGGTCAACTCGGCATCACGTCGTACTTCATCGCGGGGCTGGCGCCATTCACGGCGTTCGCGGCCTCGGCCCTTGCTCAACTCGCCTTGCTCCGCGCAAGCCAGGCCGTGGCGCTCGTGACTGGCACGATCACCTTCCCGGTCGGCCTCGCCCTCACCGCCGTTTCGCTCTACCATCCGATGCTCTGGCTGGCGCTGGTCGCGGCAGCCTTGAGCGGCGGCGGCGCCGGCCTGCTCTTCAAGAGCGCGGTCGCCGAAACCGTCGGTGCGGCGGCCCCGGCCTCACGCGCGGGTGTGCTGGCGACGTTCTTCGTCATCGCCTATCTCGGCATGGGTCTTCCGTCGATCGCGTTCAGCATCGTGATCCGCCACGTCGCCCTCCAGCCCGCGATGATCGGCTTCGCCGCCGTCCTGTCCGTCGGAGCGATCGTCGCGGTCATCACGGCCCGTCGACACAAGTGATCGCTTGACCTGGAGCGCACTCCAGATCGGATGATGGGGCGCATGACGTCATACGCACCGGCCGAGGCGTCCGAGCGCACCGGCCTCAGCCTGGACACCTTGCGCTACTACGAACGCCTCGGCCTCTTCGGCCCGGTACGGCGTACGACCGGGGGCCAGCGGATCTACAGCGAGCACGACGTGGCCTGGCTGCGGCTGTTGATCTGCCTGCGCCAGGCCGGCCTGGGGATCACCGACCTCCAGCGGTTCATGGGCAGCCTGCGCAACCGCACGAACGGCAACGCGGGCGTGGTCGAACTGCTCGAGAGTCACCGCGACCGGCTGCGCGACGAGATCGCGAAGATGAACGTCGCGCTGGGCGTGCTGGACGACAAGCTCAATCACTACCGTACGGCGGACGCCCGTGAAGCCGCTGATTCCGCTCAGAGGAAGTAGGGGTAGGGCAGCTCCGGCTCGCTGGCGGCGTCCAGCCGCTCCAGCTGTTCCGGCGTCAGCGACCATCCGACCGCGCCCAGGAGATCGTCGAGGTACCTCGGCAACCGCGGACCGATGATCGGCGCGGTGACGCCGGGACGCTGGAGCAGCCAGCGGACGGCCACCTGCGGCATCGTCCGGCCGGCGTCCTTCGCGACCGCCTCCAGCTCGTCGATCACACCCCAGGTGTGGTCGTTGGCGTACCGGTCCCAGGAATGCGTTCCAGGTCCTGAGGCCTTGCTGTCCGGGGGCGGCGCCGTCATGCCGCGCCGGAAGGCGCCCGACAACCAACCGGAACGCAGCGGGGACCAGGTGATCACACCGAGGCCTTCGTTCCGGCAGACCGGAAGCAGTTCCCACTCCGGACTCCGGTCGAGCAGGGTGTAGAGCGGCTGCAGACTGGCGAAGGACTCCCAGCCGTTCTGCCGGCACAGCTCGATCGCCTTCTGCAGGTGCCAGGCGTGGAAGTTGCTGGCTCCGATGTAGCGGACCTTGCCGGACCGCACCAGGGTGTCGAGGGTCGACAGTGTCTCGGTGAGCGGCGTGCTGTCGTCCCATCGATGCAGCTGGTAGAGGTCGATGTAGTCCGTCCCGAGACGGTGCAGGCTCGCGTCGACAGCGTCGAGGATGTGCTTGCGGGACAGGCCGCGGTCGTTCGGCTGCGAGCCCATCGGGCCCCAGACCTTGGTCGCGATGACGAGGTCCTCCCGTCGCTGCGTCTTCAGCCAGCCACCGAGCACTTCCTCCGACCTGCCGGCGCCGTACACATCGGCGGTGTCGATGAACGTTCCGCCCGCGTCCGTGAACTTGTTCAGGATCTCCACGCTGTCCTGTTCGTCCGTCTGGCCGCCGAACATCATCGCGCCGAGACACAGTTCACTGACCTTCAGCCCGGTTGCTCCGAGGTTTCTGTAATCCATGTCTCGACGCTAGAACCTGGAGTGCGCACTAGC
>DASSDE010001246.1:0-5546 GCA_035697365.1 Kribbella sp.
CTTCCTCACGCCCGAGGCGCCGGCGGCCGGTCTGGACCCGGCAATCGAGGCGCTGATGGATACGCCTACCGATGTCATCCGCGACGAGTTGGGGCCGTGGTTGCCGCCGGAGATCGACCAGTACATGCGCGGGCTGCTGGCCGGACGGGCCGGGTCGCGACGGGCGCTCGGGATCGCGGTCCGGGAGTTCCATCAGCAGGTGCTCGTGCCGTCGTCGGGGGAGCTGCAACGACGGTACGGCGCCGACCTGGGGATCCGGTCGCGCGCAGTCCTGCACGGCGGGATCGATGCGCTGCTGTCGTCGTTGCACCCGGACGTCGAGTGGTCGAACCCGGTACTGACGACGTACGGACCGGATGACGGATGGGACGCGGACGTTGAACTGGACGGCCGAGGACTCGAGTTGTACCCGTCTGCACTTGTCACGAGCTGCCTGACGATGGACGCGCCCGGCCGCCGCCCCGTTCTTGTCTACCCGTGCGCCGACCTCCCGGACGTACTGGATCCCACCACCGCGGACGCCCTCGCAGACCTCCTCGGCCGGACCCGCGCCGCCGTACTCAGATCGTTGATCCATCCCGCAACCACGACCCAACTCTCCCGGCGCCTCGGAATCTCCCTGCCCTCAACCTCCGACCACACCCGAATCCTCCGAGCCGCCGGCCTCGTCACCACGCATCGAACCCAAGGCACCGCACTCCACACCCTCACCCCCACCGCCCGCTCCGTCCTGACCGGGACCGAAGAATGGTTGCCGACAGCAAAATCCACAGACCTGGACCAGGGCGGCGCGGGGGTTGGGGGTGCGCGGAATTGAGGGGCGGGTGTGATGTGTCAGTTGCGGTGGATGGTGAAGGTTGTCGTGGTGTTCTGGATGTCGGTGGTGTTGTTGGTGAGGGTCAGGTTGTTGAAGGTGACTTCGCCCCGGGCGGGACCCTGGCCGGGTTCGGGGAGTTCGTTGGCCCAGATGGCGAAGCCGGACTTGGTGTCGTAGGCGTCGCCGGACTTGTGGGCGCCGGTGATCGTCGTGTTGGTGAAGATCGTGTCGGCGACCGGGAACTGCGGGTTGCCGCCGGCGTAGTTGGTCTGGAACATGATGCCGGAGTACGTCGGATCGACCACATTCAGGTCACTCACGCGGATCCCCTGGAAGATCTTCGTCGCCGAGAAGACCCAGACCGCGGGGAACGCCTGGTTGCCCCAGAAGTGTCCGCCGGAACGGACGACGGACGCGTTCTGGAACTGCGTCGGTGGTGTCGCCCCGAAGCCGTTCATCGGGATGCCGAAGTCCAGCGAGCTGATCGTGATGCCCGGGTACGTGAGCATGTCGGCCGCGTACAGGTTCCGGAAGATGTTGTTGGTCCCGCCGTACACGGCGAATCCGGCGGCACGCCAGGTGAGCAACGCTGACAGGTTCTCGAAGACGTTGTCGCGGACCTCGCCGCCGCCGTTGTCGGTGGCGTTGAACAGCGCGAAGCTGTCGTCACCGGTCGAGCGTGCCTCGTTGTTGCTGACTGTGTTGCCGGACGAACCGTTCGTCATGTTGATGCCGTCGGCAAAGGTGTCCCGGATCCGCGAGTTCTTGATCGTCGAGGTGTCCGTGTTCGACCCCCAGTACAGGCAGACCATGTGCTCGACCCAGATGTTGTCGATGGTCATGTTTGCCGTGCCCGAGAAGTCGAAGACCTTGCCGGGGCCGTCGATTCGCGACGTGTAGTTGCCGAAGTACGCGAACCCGCTGAACGTCGAGCCGTTCGCCGACGCCTCGGACCGGAAGCCGATGTCGGTGTTGTCCTGCGTGTCCGGCGCATGGAACCGGGTGAACCACGGTCCGGCCCCAACGATCTTCACCGCCTTCCCATACACCTGGAACTTCGAGGACGTCTGGTAGTCGCCGGGCGGCAGGTACACCCCTTGCAAAGTGCTGTCCTGCCGTACGGTGTCGAGCGCGTTCTGCACGTCCTGCTGGCTGAACCCGGTGGGCGTCACGAAGCCTGCACCAGGATTGCCGACCACCGTCGCCGTCTCGGTGTCGAGGAAGTCGATCGAGTACGTCGTACCGTTCGACGGATCCTTCTGCAGCCGGATCTTGGTCCCGGCCGGGTACGTCTGGTCGAGCATCAGGTTCGCTTCGTCGTAGATGTGCCGCGCCGGCCCGGAACCGGGCGAGTTGTTCGGCGACGCCTCCGCGCCGTACAGCCCGGAATACTTGGAGGTCAGCGGCAACGTCTTCGCGAAGGTCCCGTTGACGTACACGCTCAGCGTCGACGACTGACCGCCGCCGCCGGCCGAGTCCGGGATCGAGAAGCGGGTGACCAGGGTGTTCGTGGACGCCCGCGTGGTGAACTCGACGTACGCGCCGTTCGAGTTCAGCGTCACCGCGCGCCGGCCGGACGCTTCACCGGCAAGGTCGCCGATCGTACGGTTCGGCCCGATGACCGTGGCGCCGCCGCCGACCGATGCGTCCTCGGCCTCGAGGTGGTCGTACGGCATGTTCGCCCCGCGACCCACGAACAACGGCCGCTCGCTGGTGTTGTTCGTACGCTTCACCGGCAACTCGTTCGCGTCGTCCGCCAGTACGACACGCACGGTGTATCGGCCGTTCGCCGCCGTCCAGTTGCCCAGAGCAACAGATGGCGTGGTCGCGCCGGCCGCGATCGCCCCGCTGTACGAGCCGGTCAGCGTCTTGACGACGGACGACCCGTCGAGCACGGTCAATGTGATCCCGTGCGCACCAGACGCCGAGGCGACACTGCCCTGGTTCTTCAAGGACACGGAGAACCCGACGGAGTTCCCTGCGGACGGATTGCCTGGCGTCCAGTTCACAGCTGCCGCAACAAGGTCCGAGCTCGCCACCGGAGTGACGACCAACGGTCCGGAAGCCGCCGCCGTGTTGTTCCCGTCGTTCTGCTCGATGACCGTGTTGTCCTCGTCCACCTTCGCGCTCAACGCGTACGACCCCGCAGCGCGCGGCCCGATCGCTGCGCTGACCGTCGTCGAAGCGCCGGCGGCGAGCGCGCCGACGGATGCTGTGCCGACCTTGGTGTCGCCCAGGTAGAAGTTCGCCGACGTCGCCGGCGAGGCAGCCGTGCCGCCGTTGTTCACCGTCGCGCGTACTGTGATCGCGTCGGTCTCGACCGGTGCTGTGGGCGTCCAGGAGACGTTCGAGAGGCTGAGATCCGGATTCGGTGCCGGTACGCCGAGTACCTGCAGTTCGGCGACCTGACCCGCCGGTGCGCCGGTGTTGCCGGTGAAGTTCAGCCGTACGTCGGCCACCCGCGCGCTGACCGGGATCGTGACTGCGTTGCCGCTCGCCGGGTCGAAGGCGTACGACGCCGACCCGACGATCGTGGTGAACCCGGTAGCGCTCTGCTCACGACCCAGTACCGAAAAGGTCTGCGTTCGCGCGCCCCACACCGGATCGGGGTTGAGCCGCACGACGATCGAGCTCAGGTCCGCGTTCGAGCCCAGTTCGGTCGTCAGTGTGGCCGGGTTCGCGTTCCCTTCCCAGTACGTTGTGACGTCGCCGTCGTTCGCATTCGCCGGGACGTAGGTGAACGTGGATCCAGACGCGGTGATCGGCTTGTGCAGAGCGAGGTTGCTGCCCGCGCTGCCGCTCCCGTTCCGCGTGACAGTGTTGCTGTTCGGCGATTGGTTGCCTGCAGCATCCTTTGCGCGAACGGAGTAGGTCAGGGACACGTTGGCAGGCTGGCTGTCCGTGTAGGTGAGGGCGTTGCCGGCCACGCTCGTACGCAACTGACCGTTGGCGTAGACGTCGTACCCGGTGACGCCGACGTTGTCGGTCGACGCGGTCCAGGTGAGTTTGATCTGTCCGGCGCCGGGCTCGGTGAAGGCCAGGCTGCCCGGGGCGGTGGGAGCCTGGGTGTCACCGGTCGTGGGCCCGTAGACCTCGAGTTCGGACAGTTGCCCGGCCGGCCAGCCGGTGTTCGCGGTGATCCGGACGCGGACGTACCGCGTGGTCGCCGTGCCGTAGTCGACCGTCACCGTGTTGCTGGGCGGGCTGAAGGTGCGGGCTGCGGAGGCGGAGAGGTCCGTGAAGTTCTGCCCGTCGGTGCTGCCCTGGATCGCGAGGGTCTCGTCGCGGGCGCCCCAATCGGTGGTCGGCAGTTTGAGGACGACCTGGTTGGTGGCGACCGACGAGCCGAGATCGACCTGGACCCACTGTGGGAACGCGTTGTTCGCGCTCTCCCAGTACGTGCTCCGGTCGCCGTCGGTCACGTTCGCCGCGACGTAACTCTGGGTGGAACTGCTGGCCGCGGTGGGCTTCCCGGCCGCGAGATTCGGGCCGCCGAGGACGGCAGCCTCAGACGAAGAGACGAACGGTGAAGTGAGGGGTGCGGCCGCGAGACTCGCGGCCAGCAAGACGGTCAGCAACCGCCAACGTGGAATGCGCATGAGACCTCTCCTGGTGGGCGGAACAAGGAAGAGTTCAAAACTTTCGTCACTCTGCCAACTTCTTGCAGAGCGCGTGGCTCATTGTTACGGCACCGCTACGCAGGCGTCAACGGTTCAGGAACGACGAAAGGGCCGGCCCGAACAGCGGGCCGGCCCTTTCGATGCGAACGTCAGTGCTTGGCGGCACCCTCCGCGCCCGCACCCGTGAAGGCGCGGACCGACAACTCGGCGTACCGCTCGGCACTGGACTTGTCGCGGCCCAGGTACGTACCGAGGACGCCGAACAAGAAGCCCAGCGGGATCGACACGATGCCTGGGTTGGACAGCGGGAACCAGGAGAAGTCGGCGCCGGTGATCATCGACGTCGGCTTGCCCGAGACCACCGGCGAGAAGACCACGAGGACGACGGACGAGATCAGGCCGCCATAGATGCTCCAGGCGGCGCCCGAGGTGTTGAACCGCTTCCAGAACAGGTTGAACAACAGCGCCGGCAGGTTCGCCGAGGCCGCGACCGCGAACGCCAGCGCGACCAGGAACGCGATGTTCAGCTTCTGCGCCGGGATCGCCAGCGCGATCGCCACCGCGCCGATCCCGATCGCCGCGAACCGTGCGACCCGGAGCTCCTGCTTCTCGGTGGGCTTGGTCTTCGAGATGACGTTCGCGTACAGGTCGTGCGCGAACGACGAGGCGGACGTCAGCGTCAGGCCCGCGACCACCGCGAGGATCGTCGCGAACGCGACCGCCGCGATCAGCGCCAGCAGGATCGCCCCGCCGAGCGACCCGGCCCCGCCACCGACCGACTCGGCGAGCAGTGGCGATGCGACGTTGCCCTTCGACTCGGCCACCGCCGAACCCTTGCCGGTGTTCAGCAACGCCGCCGCGCCGAACCCGAGGGCCAGCGTCATCAGGTAGAACACACCGATCAGGCCGATCGCCCACTGCACCGACCGGCGCGCGGAACGGGAGTCCGGCACGGTGTAGAAGCGGATCAGGATGTGCGGAAGTCCGGCCGTACCGAGGACCAGCGCGAGGCCGAGCGACAGGAAGTCGATCTGGCCGGTGAGGTCCTTGCCGTACAGCAGACCCGGCTGCAGGAACGCCTCGCTCTTGCCGGACTTCGTGGCCGCGGA
>DASSDE010001247.1:0-2462 GCA_035697365.1 Kribbella sp.
CTGGCTGTGTCTATCGTGCCGTCGCCGGAGTTGCAGCAGGCTGCTGAGGATCAGCTGCGCGCGTTGCAGAAGGCGCTGGTGCCGTGGCGAGCCGGGTACATGCCACCGTCCGGGCTGTCCGCGTGGAACACCCTGCGCGACTGCTACAGCGAGGCCGACCTGACCCGGCTGCGGGAGATCAAGCGCCGCGTCGACCCCGATGACACGTTCGTGGGGAACTTCCGCCTACCCTGACCACGTGGACCCCCGCACGCGCCGACTGGTGACCTCCCTCGTCCTGGCCGCCCTGGTCGCCATCGTCGTCGTGGCGGCCTTCCTCCGGTAACCTGCGCGCACATGACCACCACCGGTGAGCGTTCGTCCTACCTACTGCGGGCCGGGATGGTTCGTAACGTGCGGTCTGGGGAGCACCTGACCACGTTCGTGGTGTCCGGGGTGGCGACGGTGCTCGTGACGCGGCTGTTCCTCAGCCTCAGCGGGTACCCGCAGATCGGCGGCAAGGGTCTGCACATCGCCCACGTACTCCCCGGCGGGCTGCTGATGCTGATCGCGATCTCGCTGCTGCTCGGCTATGTCGGCCCGGTCGTCCGGCCGGCCGCCGCGACGGTGGGTGGGATCGGGTTCGGGTTGTTCATCGACGAGGTGGGCAAGTTCGTCACGTCGGACAACAACTACTTCTACAAGCCCAGCGCCGCGATCGTGTACGTCGTCTTCGTACTGATCGTGCTGGGCTTCCGCTTCCTCACCACGCGGCGGCCGATCGACCCGCGTGAAGAGCTGGCGAACGTCATCGACCACGCCGTGGAGGGCGTCGCGGGCGGCCTGTCCCGCCGGCGCCGGGCCGAGGCAGAGGAACTGCTCGGCCTGGTGCCCCGCGAGGTGACCGGGCGGCGCGAAACGACCGAGCTGCTGTCGGCCTGCCCGCCGGACGAGGTCGAACTGGCCGCGCCGGTGGACGCAGCGTGGCAGGCAATCCAGCGCGGGTTCGAACGGCTCGCCACACACCCGAGGACGCCCGCGGTCGCCGTCGCCGTACTGGCGATCCAGGTGGTCGGCGCACTCGTCATCGCCGCCGTACTCGGAGGCGGGTTCAACCACCTCCCGGTGCTGGGCGTGAGCGCTGGGAGCTTGTTGTCAGCAACGTTCACGGTGCGCGGTGCGTTGGAGTTGCGGAAGGGCAACCGGGCACGGGCGGTCCGGCTCTTCGAGCTGGCGGTGCTGGTGTCGTTGCTGATGACACAGGTCTTCCAGTTCGCCGCTACGCAGTTCGCGGCGGCCGGTGGCATGTTGCTGGACCTGGTGATGCTCGGGCTGCTCCGTGCGGAGCGGGAGCGCATGCGGCGCGTACTGGATGACGCCGCGAAGGCTAAGACGCACCGATTGCCACCCGAGCCGGACCTTCCGCCGTTTCCGGAGGATCCGTCGGACCCGGTGTAGCTTTCCAGTTCTCGTGGCGGCCGATGAGTACTGGTGACATAGTCGCGATCAGGTAGATCGCGCCGCCTGCCAGCAGCGCCGGCGCCAGACCGATCGCAGCGATGCCGGCACCCGCGACCACGCCACCGAGCGGTACGCCGGTCCAGCAGGCCGCGTTGGACAGCGAGTTGACGCGACCGAGCAGATGGCTGGGAATCCGCTCGACACGGATCGCACCGAGCACCGGGTTGATGAAGCCGGCGCCGACGCCACCGACCGCGTACACCGCCATCAACGCCCACACCGGCGCGTCCGTCGCCATCGCGACGAACCGTGGCGCTCCCGCGATCAGGAACGCCAGCGTGAAGATCAGCTTGCGTGGAATGCGGTCGCCGATCGCGGACGCCAGCAGGGCGAACGCGGTGGCGGTCACGCCGAACGAGGTGAGGATCAGACTGGTGTGGCCGGGACCGTAGCCGTGGGACTTGATCCAGACGGGGAGCAGTACGGTGCTGGTCGCGGCGTCCAGCAGGTTGGTCACCGCGATCATGGACACCAGCGGCAGTAGCAGCCTGTCGGTGCGGAGGAAGTTCCAGCCCTCCAGCAACCTGCGGCCGTACGGCTCCTCGGTGCTCACAACCTGCTTGTGCTGTTTGGGGATCCAGCGAGCGATCAGTACGGCGCAGATGCCGAACGACGCGGCGTCGATCCACAGGGCGTTGACCGCTCCGACCAGGGTGATGAGCCCGCCGGCCAGCGCGTACGCGAAGAAGCCGGCCAGACGCTCCGTCGTACTCTCCAGGCCGGTCACGCGTTCCAGCGGAACTTTGGCGGCTCGGGCGATGTCCGGGATCAACGTCTCCTTGGCGGAATCACCCGGACCGCGAAGTGCGCCGGCGATCGCCACGAGCGCCAGCAGGATGGGGAAGCGCAGGATGCCGAGCGTGTGCAGGAGCGGTACCAGTGCGACCACACCGGTGCTGGCGATGTCTGCCAGGACGCTGATCCGGCGTGCACCGACCTTGTCGATCAGCGGGCCACCGACT
>DASSDE010001248.1:0-6155 GCA_035697365.1 Kribbella sp.
CTGCTCCGAGGTGGCCTCGCCGAGCAGCAGCGAGAACTCCTTCTTGCAGTAGTTCACGATCGCCTTGTCGATGGCGTCGCCGGCCACCCGGATCGACTGGCTGGTGACGATGCCGCCGAACGAGATGACCGCGACCTCCGTCGTCCCGCCGCCGATGTCGACGACCATGTTGCCGGTGGCGTCGCGGACCTCGAGGTTCGAGCCGAGCGCGGCGGCCATCGGCTCCTCGATGATGTAGACCTTGCGGGCACCGGCCATGTACCCGGCGTCGCGGACGGCGCGCTGCTCGACCGCGGTGATCCCCGACGGCACTCAGACCACGATCCGCGGCTTGGCGAAGTACCGGCGCCGGTGCACCCGCTGGATGAAGTAGCGCAGCATCTGCTCGGCGGCGTCGAAATCGGCGATCACGCCGTCCTTGAGCGGCCGGATCGCGGTGATGTTGCCGGGTGTCCGGCCGATCATCTTCTTCGCCTCGTGCCCGAACGCGACCGCTTCCCGCGGCTCGTCCGTCCGGGTGGCGACCACCGACGGCTCGTTCAGCACGACCCCGCGGCCGCGTACGTAGACCAGCGTGTTCGCCGTTCCGAGATCGACCGCCATGTCGCGGCCCAGCATGCTGTTCGCCACCGCGGCACCTCCCACTCGATCCCAACCAGGCTAAGCGCGCACCATACCCAGCCCGTGGACCGACACGACTCGTCCGCCCAGGACGAATCGTATCGGCCCCCTCACCGTGCGTTCGCAGCGGGCTCAGGGCAGGTCGGGGAACCAGATCTTGATCTCGCGGTCGGCCGACTCCGGGGAGTCCGAACCGTGGACAAGGGTCTCGCGGTTGGACAGCGAGAGGTCGCCGCGGATGGTGCCCGGGGCCGCCTTGCGGCCGTCGGTGGCGCCGTTCAGGGCGCGGATCACCTCGATCGCCTCGTCACCCTCGAGCACCATCGCGACCAGCGGACCGCTGGTGACGAAGTCGCGCAGCGGCGGGTAGAACGCCTTGTCGACGTGCTCGGCGTAGTGCTGGTCGGCCAGTTCGCCGTCGATCGTCCGCTGGTCCATGGCGACGATCCGGAGGCCCTTGGCCTCGAACCGGCCCAGCACCTCACCGACCAGGCCGCGGCGGACCGTGTCGGGCTTGAGCAGGACCAGGGTGCGCTGCGACATCTGTCAACTCTCTCTAGAAGTAGATCGGGCGGCTGAGCCTAACCCGCGGCGGCCTCGTGGGCCTTCTTGGCTTCCTCGATGCGGCGGCCGAGGACGAGGGCGGCGACCCAGAAGCCGGCGAAGAAGAGGCCGAGGACGAACATCACCGGTACGACGAAGCCGAGTCCGACGGCGCCGACCTGGACCAGCGAGCCGATCACGTACCCGGCGCGGAACCGCAGCAGGCCGGCCGCGACCAGCGCCAGGACGAACAGCCCGATGCAGATCGGCACCGCCACCGCGGGACGGACGTCGGCGACCGAGATCATCACGGGTGTGACGAGGGCGAGCACGACGGACTCGAACGCGAGCACGATCGAGGCGAGCGACCTCACTTCTCGTCCTTCTGTTTGCGCACGAGCAGCGCCCGGGCCTCGCCGGCGGTGATCACCGAGCCGGTGATCAGGACGCCGCCGCTGCCGAGCGCGACCGCGTTCTCCTCGGCGAGCCGGATCGCGTCGTCGATCGCGTCGATCAGGTGCGGCCGGACGAGCACCCGGTCCTCGCCGAACACCTCCGCGGCCAGCTCGCCCAGCTCCTCGGCCGGCATCGAGCGTTCGACGAAGCTGTTCCGGGTGCAGACCACGGTCTCCATGATCGGCTCGTACGCCTCGAGAACGCCGTACACGTCCTTGTCCTTCATGCAGCCCAGAACGCCGATCAGCGGCTGGAACTGGAACACCTCCGAGACCGTGGCCGCGGTCGCTTCCGCACCGTGGGGGTTGTGCGCGGCGTCGACGACGATCGTCGGGCTCTGCCGGACGACCTCCATCCGGCCCGGGCTGGTGACCTGCTCGAAACCTGCCTGCAGCAGCTCGGTGGTGACCCGCCCCTCGGTCTCCGGGCTCGCCCCGAACAGCGCCTCCACAGCGGCCACCGCGGTGGCCGCGTTGTGCGCCTGGTACTCACCGTGCAGGGGGACGAAGAGCTCGTCGTACTCCGCGCCGAGGCCCTTGAGCGACACCACCTGGCCGCCGACCGCGAGAGTCCGGCTCACGATGCCGAACTCGATGCCCTCGCGGGCCACCTGTGCGCCGACCTCGGCGGCCTTGCGGAGCAGGACCTCGAAGACGTCCAGGCTCTGCAGCGACATCACGGTCGTGCCGCCGGGCTTGATGATGCCGGACTTCTCGCCCGCGATCGTGACCGGATCCGGGCCGAGCAGGTGCGCGTGGTCGACCGCGATCGGGGTGATCACCGAGACCGTACCGTCGGCGACGTTGGTGGCGTCCCAGGTCCCACCGAGGCCGACCTCGATCACCGCGACGTCGACCGGGGCGTCCGCGAACACGGCGTACGCCATCGCGGTCATCACCTCGAAGAACGTCAGCGGGTGCTCCTGCTCGGCGTCGACGACGTCCAGGTACGGCGCGATCTCCTCGTACGCCTCGACGAAGCGCTCCTCGCTGATCGGCTCCCCGTCCAGCGTGATCCGCTCCCGGACCGACTCCAGGTGCGGGCTGGTGAACCGGCCGGTTCGCAGCCCCGCCTCGCGCAGCAGGGTGTCGATCATCCGCGCCGTCGACGTCTTGCCGTTGGTGCCGGTCAGATGCACCACCGGGTAGGCCTTCTGGGGGTCACCGAGCAGCTCGACGAGCCGCCGGACGCGCTCCAGGGTGGGCTCGATCTTGTGCTCCGGCCAGCGCTGCTGGAGCCGTGCCGATACCTCGGCGAAGGAGAGGTCACTCATCAGGACAGCAAGTCTAGGCGGGGGCTGTGGATAAGCGTTCGGAGCACCCCTTGACAACCACTAACATTGTGCGCATGAGCCAGACGTCCCGCGTTCCAGACAAGCCCACCCTCGACGGACTCGAGGAGAAGTGGGCTGCTGTATGGAAGGAGCAGCAGACCTACGCCTTCGACCGCACCGCCGAGCGTGCCGATGTGTTCTCCATCGACACGCCGCCGCCGACGGTCTCCGGGTCACTGCACGTCGGCCACATCTTCAGCTACACCCACACCGACCTGGTCGCCCGCTTCCAGCGGATGCGCGGCAAGGAGGTGTTCTACCCGATCGGGTGGGACGACAACGGCCTGCCGACCGAGCGCCGCGTCCAGAACTACTACGGCGTCAAGTGCGACCCGTCGATGCCGTTCGACCCGGACTTCACGCCGCCGGCCAAGCCGGACCCGAAGAAGCAGGTCCCGATCGGCCGGCAGAACTTCGTCGACCTGTGCGGTGCGCTCACCCACGTCGACGAGCAGGCGTTCGAGTCGATGTGGCGCCAGGTCGGCCTGAGCGTCGACTGGTCGTACCTCTACACCACGATCTCCGAGGACTCCCGGCGGACGTCGCAGCGCGCCTTCCTGCGCAACTTCGCCCGCGGCGAGGCCTATCTGGCCGAGGCGCCGACGGTCTGGGACGTCACGTTCCAGACCGCGGTCGCGCAGGCCGAGATGGAGGCCCGGCCGTATCCGGGCGCCTACCACCGGATCTCCTTCCACGGCGCCGACGGCCCGATCTACATCGAGACCACCCGCCCGGAGCTGATCCCGGCCTGTGTCGCGCTGATCGCGCACCCGGACGACGACCGTTACAAGCACCTGTTCGGTACGACGGTCCGCACGCCGTTGTTCGGCGTCGAGGTCCCGGTCCTCGCGCACCCGGCCGCCGAGATGGACAAGGGCGCCGGTATCGCGATGTGCTGCACGTTCGGCGACCAGACCGACATCCTGTGGTGGCGCGAGTTGCAGCTCCCGGTCCGTACGGTGATCGGCCGCGACGGCCGGCTGCTCAGGGACACCCCGGCGTGGCTGGCAGGGTCCGAGGAGTTGTACGGCGAGCTGGCCGGCAAGACGGTGTTCAGCGCCCGCGAGCTGACCGTCCAGAAGCTCCGCGAGAGCGGCGACCTGGACGGCGAGCCGAAGAAGACCGAGCGGATGGCGAACTTCTACGAGAACGGCGACAAGCCGCTCGAGATCGTCTCCACCCGGCAGTGGTACATCACCAACGGCGGCCGCGACGCGGGGCTGAAGCAGGAGTTCATCGAGCGCGGCAACGAGCTCGCCTGGGTCCCCGAGCACATGCGGCACCGCTACCTGAACTGGGTCGAGGGCCTGAACGGCGACTGGCTGATCTCCCGCCAGCGGTACTTCGGCGTCCCGTTCCCGGTCTGGTACCCGCTGGACGCCGACGGCGAGGTCGACTACGACCACCCGCTGCTGCCGTCCGAGGACGAGCTGCCGATCGACCCGACCTCACGGGCCCCGCGCGGGTACGACGAGTCGCAGCGCGGCAAGCCGGGCGGGTTCGAGGCGGACCCGGACGTGATGGACACCTGGGCGACGTCGTCGCTGTCGCCGCAGATCGTCTGCGGCTGGGAGCGCGACGAGGACCTGTTCCAGCGGACGTTCCCGATGGACCTGAACACGCACGCGCACGAGATCATCCGTACCTGGCTGTTCTCCCGCGTCGTCCGGGCGCACTTCGAGAACGGCACCCTCCCGTGGGCGCGGTCGATGATCTCCGGGTTCGTCGTCGACCCGGACCGCAAGAAGATGTCGAAGTCCAAGGGCAATGCGGTGGTTCCGTCGGAGATCCTGGACAAGTTCGGGTCCGACGCGGTCCGCTGGCGCGCGGCGATGGCGCGGCCCGGGCTGGACTCGCCGTTCGACGAGTCGCAGATGAAGGTTGGCCGCCGGCTCGCGATCAAGGTCCTGAACGCGTCGAAGTTCGTCCTCGGGTTCGGCGCGACCGAGGACGACCCGGCGGCGGTCGTCGCGGCCGACCCGGCCGCGGTCACCGAGCCGGTCGACCTGGCCATGCTGCAGCGGCTGCGGTCGGTCGTCGCGGAGGCCACCGCCGCGTTCGAGCGGTTCGACTACACCGGTGCACTGGAGGTCAGCGAGCGGTTCTTCTGGACGTTCTGCGACGACTACGTCGAGCTGGTCAAGGAGCGGGCGTACGGCGGTCAGGGCGACGCGCCTGCCGCCTCCGCGAAGGCCGCGCTGGCGGTGGCGTTGTCGGTCCAGCTGCGGCTGCTGGCTCCGTACCTGCCGTTCGCGACCGAGGAGGTCTGGTCGTGGTGGCAGGAGGGGTCGATCCACCGGTCCTCGTGGCCGACGCCGGAGGCTGACCTCACGGTGGCCGAGCAGGCGCCGGAGGTTCTGGACGCGGTGTCCGAGGTGCTCGCGGGGATCCGCGGCGCGAAGTCCGAGGCGCAGGTGTCGATGAAGACCGAGGTCTCGAAGGTCGAGGTCAGCGGCCCGGCCGCGCGGCTGGCGCTCGCCGAGCGCGCCGAGCCGGACCTGCGCGCGGCCGGCCGGATCACCGGCGAGATCGTCTGGAACGCGGACGACTCCGACGCGGTGAAGGTCGTCGCGACGCTCTGAGCGCCGGTCGCAGGTGCCCGTCTCCTGGTTCGGGAGGCGGGCATCTTCTCCGTTCGGCTACCCTGCGAGGTCGGTTTGTGCCGATGTGGAACGATCGAGGCGAGCCGACCCCGTGACCCGAATGTCCGAGGAGCCACCCCATGAGCGACCCCACCGACCCGGCGGATGCCAAGGACAGGGGCGTCAGTACGGCCGACGCCACCGCCGACACCGGCGAACTCGCCGCCGTCCCGGCCGCCGACGCCAAGACGGACGAGTCCAAGGCCGGGTCTGTGGCTGGTGAGGGCACGGCGGGCGGGGTCGCGACGGTCTCGGCAGGGGTTGCGGAGAAACCGAAGAGCGGGAAGCGGCTGCGGGCGCCGTGGGTCACGGTCGGCGGTGCCGTCGTGGTGCTGCTGATCCTGGCGGTCCTCGGGTACGTCTGGGGTCTCGGCCCGCTGAACCGGCTGAACACCGAACGCGGCATCAACCCGCCCGCAAAGCTCGTCGGCCTGGACCGGGTCACCGACCAGGAGATCCGCAGCCGCGCCCAGCTCGATCAGACCCGGGACGCGCTGAGCCGGATCAACAACGGCAAGAAGGTGATGGTCGAGGCGTACGGCAGCCTGGACGGTGACCGC
>DASSDE010001249.1:0-3200 GCA_035697365.1 Kribbella sp.
CCCTTCTCGTTGGCGATCTTCGCGATGTTCGCGGCCGGCTCGATGCCGAGCACCGGGATGCCTTCGGCAACGGCATGCTGGAGCAGATAGCCGTCGTTGCTCGCGGCCTCGACGATCAGGCTGTCCCCGTCCAGGTTCAGCCGCTCCTGCATGTCGGCGACGAAGCGGCGCGCATGCTCGACCCAGCTGGTCGAGTACGACGAGAAGTACAGGTAGTCACTGAACACGTCGTCGGCCGCGACGTACGCCGGGAGCTGGACGAGCAGGCAGTTGCCGCAGATCCGGACGTGCAGCGGGTAGAACGTCTCACCGCTGTCGAGCTGGTCGGCGCGCAGGTAGCTCTCGCACGGCGGCGACATGCCGAGGTCGACGAAGGTCTGCGTCAACGGCTCACCGCAGAGCCGGCAGGCAACCGTGTCCGCCATCACTGCATCTCCTTCGGGCCCGGGAACTGCGCGTCGGTCTGCCGGCGCAGTTGATTGTCGACAAGGTTCGCGTTCAGCAGCTGCTGGATCCGGCGCAGCCGGACGAACTGCGCGGAGTTGAAGTCGTCGAGGGTCAGGCCGTGCCGCCGGTACGCGTCGTACAGCTCGTCAACGCCCTTGCGGACCGACCACTGCAGCTTCAGGTCCGGGAAGGTGTCGTTGAGCTTGCCGAAGTCGACCTTGTAGTTGCGCAGGTCCGGGCCGGCACCGTCGGCGATCGACAACGTCGACCCCGGTACCGCCTCGCGAACCATCTCGGCGATGTCGCGGACCTGGACGACGTCCTCGGACCGGCCGACGTTGAACGCCTCGTCGTGGATGGTCTCCCGCGGCGACTCCAGTACCTGGAGGAACGCGCGGCTGATGTCCTCGATATGCACGAGCGGCCGCCACGGGGTGCCGTCGCTCTCCAGCCGCACCTGCCCGGACGTCAGCGCGATAGCCGTCAGATTGTTGACAACAATGTCGAGCCGCAGCCGGGTGGACGCGCCGTACGCGGTCGCGTTCCGCAAGTACGTCGGACTGAAGTTGTCGTCGGCGAGCTTCGACAGCTCCTGCTCGGCGAGTGCCTTCGTCTCCCCGTACGGCGTGACCGGGAACATCTCGGCGTCCTCCGCGACCGCCTCCGACCCCGCTGCACCGTACAGGCTGCAGGACGACGCGAACAGGAAGCGTTCGACACCCGCATCCTTCGCGGCCTGCGCGACGTTGAGAGTCCCGTCGAGGTTCACCGAGTACGTCGCGGCCTTGTCGAGGTTGCCGAGCGGGTCGTTCGACAGCGCGGCCAGACAGACCACCGCGTCGTACCCCTCGAGTTCCCCCGCCGTCACGTCCCGCATGTCCCGCGGCGTCCGGCCACCGATCGGCTCCGGCCCGCCCAGCAGGTCACACCCTTCGTACAGCCCGGTGTCCAGCCCGTCCACCTGATGCCCCGCACCCCGCAGGAACGGCACCATCACCGCACCGATATATCCCCGATCCCCGGTGACCAGAACCTTCATCTGCCATCCCCTCACCCCAGCACAGTCCCGTCGCCCAATACAGAACCGCCGAACCCCCACTTGATACAGCCAATTTCGCCGCACCGGTGGGGCGCTGGGCGCCGACCCGGACCTCCTCTCTCGCATGATGGCCGGTTACGCTGCGCGGAGGTGACGCAATGCGCACACGCACTGACAGGAAGAGGATGCTGCGGGAGCGCCCCGAACGACAGCAGGACGGCATTCGATCGCACTCCACGACGACGCCGCAGAGGTCGTCGGTCGCAACGGTCAGCGTTCGCTCGACCTCGAAGTCCCAGGCGCACCCCGTCGGTTGACATTCGCCTGCGGGGCAGACTCCGGCCTCGGCGCGGTACCTGGCGGCGGGCTGCCGCTGAGCAGGCTGGCTGCGTGCAGGAGATCCGGTGGCAGTGGGAGGCGTTGGGTTGTCGTCGGGGCGCCCTCCCGCTGAGGCCCGATCGACGGTCGATCCGCTTCGTCCAGTCCACGCAGGTCAGGATCGAGCAGACCTCGGGTTCGCCCCAGTCGCACGGCGGCGACCGATGCGGAATCCTCCCTGCGGTGCCCGAAGGCGATCACATGTCTGCACGGTCGGGCAGCAGGATTCGGTACGACGCGCCCGTCCTGCACAGTGGGATCGGATCGAACTCGCGGGAAACAAGGCGGTGCGATGGCCCGCGCGGGAGTCCGCCAGGCGTGGTCTCCGCGACCACCGGCACCTTCAGTTCGGCGCAGTCCCGCAGGTCGTAGGAACCCGGGCCGGACGTAAGACGCTTACCTTGCGTAGGAGTCCTCGTTGCCGGACTGCAGCGCTTTCATGGCATTGATCACCGCGGCGTACTCCTGGCCGCCCGCGCTGCCGGGAGTGCACCGCTACTCGGCGCTCAGCCGGTCGACTTCCTGACGGAGTTCGTCGTCGAACAGCAGGTGGTAGGTCGTTGTCGCCGACGATCGGGGGCATCGGCCGGCCCGGGCGGTACGTCGAGATCCCAGCCACCTTCGCGGGCCGCGTCCTCGAAGGACACCAGCTTGGCCGGGTCGAGTTGGCGAGGCGTCGGCGGACGCCTTCGTACCGACGGCGGTCGTCGTCGGCGTCTTCCTTCAGGGTTTCGTACTCGGACCACTGTTCAAAGGAGATGACCACGCCCTCCGGCTTGCCTGCCGAGCCATAGATCAGCGGCTCCGTCGCACCCTCACGCCACAGCTCGACCGCCCCGCCCAAGCTCCGGCCGGCGGTCTCGATGTCGGTCACCATCGCGGTGTCGCCGTTCGGCAGTTCGTACGGAGTTTGCATGGGGACTCCTGATCGAGACGTCGGCACGTTCTGTGATCAGAATAGGTTCTGGGGCGATTTCGCCGCGGGAGATTTCCACAGGGGTGTATCAGGGTGGTGGGGCGGTGCTCTCACTCGTGCTGGAGCGGGCCGACGTCTCGCTGATCTACGTCGGTACGCCGTCGACCGCTGCAGACAGTACCGATCTCACCGACATCCCTCTGGTCGCGGGTGGCGGGTTGTTCGCTGGGTACCGGGTTGCAGCACGCCAGCCGTCAAACAACCCGCCATCGGGACCGACAACAAGATCACCGCTCCGCAGACCGCCCAGCGCCAGACCCACCCGGTCGGTTGACATTCGCCTGCGGCGCAGACTCCGCCCTCGGCGCAGTGCCGGCCGGCGGGCTGCCGCTGAGGAGCCGTGCCGCATGCAGGAGGTCC
>DASSDE010001250.1:0-5525 GCA_035697365.1 Kribbella sp.
ACCACGACCGGATCCGGCGCCGGCCCCCATCGATAGACCTCCAGCCCGCGCACCGACGCACCCGCCGACCGCAGCGCATCCTGCAGCGACGGATCCGACAGCCCGTGCAGCTGGACGACGATCTTCCGACCATCGACGCCCTGCGCCCGCAGCCCGTCGACAACCTCAGCCGTGGTCTCGGAACGCGCCGACCAGTGTTCTACCAGGCCGGCAGCACGGATCGCCCCGCGTGCCTTCGGGCCGCGCGCCAGGAGCCGCGCCTGCTCGAGCGTACCGAGCAGGTCCGCCGCGAGGCCCGCGGTGTCGGCTGCCTCGATCCACCCACGGAACCCGACCGCCGTCGTCACCACCACGTCGTCCGGCGGGTTCGCGATCACCCGCCGGGTCGCCTCGAGCAGCGCGTGGTCGTCGGCGACCGGCACGATCTGCAGCGTCGGCGCGTGCAGCACCTTCGCCCCGCGCCGCTCGAACGACGCGATCAGGTCCTCCGCGCGCCGGTGCGCGGTGACCGCGATCGTGCACCCGTTGAGCGGACCGCTTCTAGGCACCCGGACCCACCACAACCTGACCGTCGCGAACCACCACCGGATAGACCGGCAACGACACCTCCGGATCGTCCAGGCACGCACCGGTCCGCAGATCGAAAACCTGCTTGAACATCGGTGACGCCACCGTCGGTACGTCACCGCGGCTGCCGACGATGCCGCGCGACATCACATTCGCCCCGCTGTACGGATCCTGGTTGCCGATGGCAAACACCTCCCCGTCGTGAGTACGGAACAGCGCGATCTGTACGTCGCCGAGCAACGCGGCAACGCCCCGTTCCGGCAACAGTACGTCGAGGGCGCACACTCTCATCGACGGACCTCCAATCGGGGGCCGGCCAGCAGGACCGGCTCCAGCTTCCCGCGTTCGGCCGGGGTGGCCGGACGCGGCTGGTTGCGCTCGACCACGTACCGCAGGTCGGCGTCGGGCTGGTCCGGTGCGTTCACGAACGACACGAAGCGCGCCAACTTGGCCGGATCGTTCAGCGTCGCGCGCCACTCGTCGACGTACGAGCCGACGTGCCGCGCCATCGCGGCGTCCAGGTCGGCGGCGATGCCGAGACTGTCGTTCAGGACGACGTCGCGCACCTGGTCCAGACCGATCTCACGCATCCACACCGCCGTCCGCTGCAGACGGTCGCCGGTACGGATGTAGTACATGAGGAACCGGTCGATCGCCTGGAAGAGCCCCTCGTCGGTGAGGTCGGACGCGAGCAGCTCCGCGTGCCTGGGCGTCATCCCGCCGTTGCCGCCGACGTACAGGTTCCAGCCCTTCTCGGTCGCGATCACGCCGACGTCCTTGCTGCGGGCCTCCGCGCACTCCCGGGCACAGCCGGAGACGCCGACCTTGAGCTTGTGCGGCGACCGCAGTCCGCGGTACCGGAGTTCGAGCGCGATCGCCATCCCGACCGAGTCCTGCACGCCGTACCGGCACCAGGTGGAGCCGACGCACGACTTCACGGTCCGCAGCGCCTTGCCGTATGCATGGCCCGACTCGAACCCCGCGTCCACCAGCCGCTTCCAGATCGCGGGCAGTTGCTCGATCCGCGCACCGAACAGGTCGACCCGCTGGCCGCCGGTGATCTTTGTGTACAGCCCGAAGTCACGCGCGACCTCGCCGATCGTGATCAGCCCCTCCGGAGTGATCTCGCCGCCGGGGACCCGCGGGACGACGGAGTACGTGCCGTCCTTCTGCATGTTGGCCATCACGTGGTCGTTGGTGTCCTGCAGCGTCGCGCGCTCGCCGTCGAGGACGTGCCCGGCCGGGTCGGTACTGGCCAGGATCGACGCCACCACGGGCTTGCAGATGTCGCAGCCCCGGCCGGTTCCGTGCCGCTCGACGATCTCGCTGAACGTCCGCAGTTCGGTGATCCGTACAACGTCGAACAGCTCGGCCCTGCTCAGGTTGAAGTGCTCGCACAGCGCCTTGCTGACCTCGACGCCGGCCTTGGTGAGTTCGCTGTTCAGCAGGTTCTTCACGATCGGCAGGCAGGATCCGCAGCTCGTGCCCGCGCGGGTTCTCCCGCACACCGACTTGATGTCGGTGCAGCCCTCGTCGCGGACGGCGCACCGGATCGTGCCGGCCGACACGTTGTTGCACGAGCAGACCGGAGCGTCGTCGGGGAGCTCGAGCTGCGCGGGTGCGGCGCCCTCGGGCAGGAGGAACGCAGCCGGGTCGGCACCGAGTTCACGGCCGACCATCGGGCGCAGACCGGAGTACGCCGACGCGTCCCCGACGAGGATGCCGCCGAGCAGCGTACGGGCGTCGTCGGACAGCACGAGCTTCTTGTAGACGCCTGCCACCGGGTCCGCGTACACGATGTCCAGCGCGCCCTCGGATGCCCCGAACGCATCGCCGAAGCTCGCGACGTCGACACCGAGCAGCTTCAGCTTGGTCGAGGTGTCCGCGCCGGGGAACGTTGCCTCGCCGCCCAGGAGGCGATCGGCAACGATCTCGGCCATGGTGTAGCCGGGGGCAATCAATCCCCACACGCGGCCTTCGATACAAGCGACTTCACCGATCGCCCACACTCCGGGCACCGACGTACGGCAGGCCTCGTCGACGATCACTCCGCCGCGCTCGCCGATCTCCAGACCGGCCGCGCGCCCGAGCTCGTCACGCGGCCGGACGCCGGCTGCGAACACCACCACGTCGGCCGGCAGATCGGGGCCGTCAGCAACAACCATCGCACGGGCGGCGCCCTGCGAGGTGAGTTTGACGCGCTGACAGGCGGTTCCGGTGAGTACGTCGACGTCGAGGCCCTCGATCAGCCGGGACAGCGCGGCACCGCCGCCTTCGTCGACCTGCAACGGCATCAGCCGCGGCGCGAACTCGGCAACCTTCGTTGCCGCGCCCAACGCTCGCAGGGCACCGGCCGCCTCCAGGCCGAGCAGTCCACCGCCGACGACGACGCCCTTGACCTGCTTACCTTCGGACTTCAGCCGCTCGACGTAGACGCGGAGCGCCGCGACGTCGTCGATGGTGCGGTAGACGAAACAGCCCTGGGCGTCGTTGTTCTTCACCGGTGGGACGAACGCGGCGGAGCCGGTCGCGAGCACCAGCTCGTCGTACCCGACCTGCTCTCCGCGCGCAGTCGTCACGGTCTTCGCGGTGGTGTCGATCGCGGTGATCTGCACGCCCTTGCGGAGGTTCACCGCCGGGTCGTCCCAGAGCTCCGGTTCGCCGAGCGACAGGTCGTGGGGGTCGCGTCCGGAGAAGTAGCTCGTCAGCGCCACCCGGTCGTACGGGAGCCGCGGCTCCTCGGCGTACACGGTGATCCGGTAGTCGATGTTCGTGTCGCGCTGCCGGAGCGCCTCGACCAGGCGGTGCGCCACCATCCCTCCGCCGACCACCACCACATGCTTGGCCTTGTTCAGCTCTGCCATCGTCGCCCTCCTGCTCGGGACTGGTTCGGTCTCGCCGCGCCGGAGGCGGTCGAGCAGTTCGCCGACGGCGCCGGTGCAACTGCCGCACCCGGTCGTCGCCCGCGTCGTGGCGGCGATGCCGGCGACACTGTCGGCACCCCCACGCCAGGCCGCCTCGATCGCGACCCTGGTGACGCCGTTGCACCTGCACACGGTCGGCACCCTCTTCTGCTGCTGTACGTCGTTGGGTGCACCAAGCAACCCGTCAGCCACCACCGGCGTCCCGCGATCCGCCAGCAACACCAACTCCGCCGCAACCTCCGGCGCCCCCACCACCACCGCCGACCGCACCACCCCGTCCCGCAACACGGCCCGCACATACCGCCCACTGTCCTCAAGCCGAACAACTTCCCCCACTGCCTCCCTGTCCCCCAGCACCAGCACATCCAGCCCACCCGCAGTAACCCGCACAACCTCCACACCCGCTGGTAGTGCGGTGGCGTGTAGGTGGTGAGCAAGACCTTCTGCCTGCGACCAAGCCGAGGCAACCGTCCCCGTAACCCGCCCCTCGAACTCAGCACAGTCGCCGATCGCATGCACCCGCGGATCGTCAGGACTCGTAAACGTCTCGTCCACAACAATCCCAGTACGCACCGCCAACCCATCAGCCAACTCAGTACGAGCCCGCACACCACACGCGACGACCAGCAGATCGCCGTACACCAGCCGCCCGTCCCGCAACCTCACCGCACGGAACCGCCCGCCCTCCACCTCCGTCCCGTCCACCTCCGCGTTGAGCAGCACCTCAACCCCAAGCCGCCGCACCGCCCGCGTAACCCGCCGCCCGGCCGACGCACGAATCGTCTTGTCCAGAAGGCTTCCGCCGTCATGCACCAACGTGACCGCGACCCCGCGCTCATTCAACGCACAAGCGGTCTCGACCCCCAGCACCCCACCACCAAGCACGACGGCCCGCCGCGCCCCCTCGGCCGCCGCAACCATCGCCCGCGCATCCTCAACGGACCGCAGCAGCTGCCCGCCCTCAACCCCATCGGGCACCACCGGCACTGCCCCCGTGGCGAACACCAACCGGTCGTACGGGTGCTCCCGCCCATCCGCCCCGACAACAACCCGCCGTACCCGATCGACCGTAACCGCTCGGCTCACCGGCTCGTTGCCCACAGCAACCTCAGCGCGCCCGGCAACGTACTCCGTCAGCCGGCTCCTGTTGTACGAGGGCTCGTCCCCGAGCACCGTCACGTCGTACGACGGCAACAACCCGGCCAGCCGCCGCCCGGCCATCCCGCCGCCGATGATCACCAGTCTCATGCCGACACCCCCGTCGCACCCAACTCGGCGGCACTGACCTCGACCGCACACGCCTTGAACTCGGGCATCCCCGACACCGGGTCGAGCGCATCGTTCGTGAGCTCGGTGACCGCCCCGGCAGCACCGAAGTGGAACGGTACGAAAACGGTGTCCGGCCGTACGTCGGCTGTCACCCGCGCGGGCAGCACCATCGACCCGCGCGCCGTCCGCAACCGCATCGGACGCCCGTCGCCGATCCCCAACTGAGCTGCCACGCGCGGATGAATCTCCGCGAAGACCTCCGGCTCCGCCTCCGCCAACTCCGGCACCCGCCGGGTCTGCGCACCGCTCTGGTAGTGCTGCAACAACCGCCCTGTCACGAGATAGAGCGGCGCCGCTGCCTTGAGGTCGTCCGCCACCGGCCGGTGATCAACCGGTACGACATGCGCCCGACCGTCCGCCGTCGCGAATCCGTCGGCGAACAACCGCGGCGTCCCCGGATGTCCCTCGGAAGGTACTGGCCAGAACAGCGCCTCACCGGCGTCCAGCCGCTCCCACGTGATCCCCGAGTAGTCGGCCTTCCCGCCCGCACTCGCCCGCCGCAGCTCCTCGAACACCTCGGCCGGATCGGCGGAAAAGGTCGGTATCCCGAGCCTTTCCGCCAGCCCCGCGAACACCGCGAGGTCGCTGCGCACCTGCCCCGGCGCGGCGACCGCGGCACGCCGCCGCAGCACCCGTCCTTCGAGGGACGTCATCGTCCCTTCTTCCTCGGCCCACTGCGTCACCGGAAACACCACGTCCGCGAGC
>DASSDE010001251.1:0-2617 GCA_035697365.1 Kribbella sp.
GCTGCCCGGCAGCCTCGCCGAGGCGATCAGCGCGATGGAGGACAGCGAACTCGTCGCCGAGACGCTCGGCGAACACGTCTTCGACTTCTTCCTCCGCAACAAGCGCGCCGAATGGCTCGACTACCGCCGCCAGGTAACCCCCTTCGAACTCAACAAACTCCTCCCGGTCCTGTAGTCACCCATCGACCCTGAAGGGGTCGTGCTCGGTGAGCAGCTTGTCCAGCCGCGCTTGATCGACACGGCTGCTCACCTCGGTGATCTCCTGCCGGTCCCGCACCACCTTGCACAGCACGACCGTCGAGGTGACGACGTACAGCAGGCCGATCGAGAGGAATGCGCGAACCCACGGCTGGGCGGGCAGGTACACGAGGGCGAGCCCCATCGCGGTGATGGACAGGCCGAAGGACACGACTGCCTGGGCGTAGAACGCCGAGGTCTGCTGGGGCTGGATCCGTTTCGTCATGCCGGAATCCTGGATCGGGCAGGCCAGGCAGGGCATGAGGAGAACTACTCGATCCGCGGATCAGACTCCCGCAGGCTGGGTGGGGGAGTCGTCTGAGGCGTGTTTCGATGTCCAGCGGGCGGCTGCGGTTGAGTGCCGGTACGGCGGCTCATCGGCAGGCACCGTCGCGGGAGCGGGGGTCGGCTCGGGGGCCGGAATGGGCGCGGCGATCGGCTGTACGGCGGTGGGGGCGGTGACCGGCGTACCGTCGGGAGCGAGGGCCTGGACCTCGTCGACGGTCAGCAGGCCGACCGGGCGTACGCCTTCGGTGATGATCACGATGCAGCCGGGGATCACCTGCTGGGCGCGATTTCCCTGCGCGGGGACGAGAATGCCCTCGGCCGGCGTCCGCCACGCACCGGGCGCGAACCGGTGCAGCGCGATCCCTGCCTGCCCGTCCTCCGCCGTCCGCGGCGGGAGGTAAGCCGTCGCGGTGTAGTCGTAGTCGTAGTCCGGCTGCGGCGGCCCGGACACGCGTCCGCCCTGCTGGGGTGTCAACCAGAGCACCGTGCCGCGCACGGCGATCGACCCCGTCATCATCACCATGAACAGTCATCATGCCGACTACAGAGTGAATCCGCCACACGACACCGTGTATTCCCCGCGCATCCACCGCAACAAATCCGAGATCCCGCTGCGACCTTGTGCACGCACCGCTCATCGGGCCGGTCGACGACGGGCGGGTGGATGCCCAAAGTACGCCATTGGATAGCCTGCGGGGGTGGCTGAGGGTCGGAGAGGGTCGTGGGAGGGACGGCTGGTTCGGCTCGGGTTCGACGACCCGCAACGCGCGGCCGGCATGCTCGAGAACCTGGATGTGCTCGACTCGCACAGCCCGTTGGCCACCGAACAGCTGATCGTCACGCTCTCGGAGTCGGCCGATCCCGATCTTGCCCTGCTCAGCCTCTGCACGATGGCCGAGGCGCTGCACCGGCACGGGCACGACCTGTCGGCGTTCGCCCGGACGCTCGAGCTGGATGCGGACTTTCGTCGCCGCCTCGTCTACGTTCTCGGCGCGAGCGAGGCACTGGGCCGGCACCTCGGCGTCCATCCCCGGCACTGGTACGACCTGGCCGACCCCGCGCTCGCCGGTACGCGTCCGTCCGTGGACGATGTCGCGGCCCGGCTCGCGACCGCGATCGACGCGGACAACCCGGTCGACGCGCTGCGGATCGAGTACCGCCGGCTGCTGCTCCGGCTCGCGGCCCGTGATCTCGCCGAAGGACTGCCCGTCGACGAGGTGGCCGCCGTGCTCGCGGATCTCGCCGGGGGAGCGCTCGAGACCGCGCTGCACATCGCCCGCAACGACTACTTCGCCGCGCACCCCGGCGCCGCCGGCTGCCGTCTCGCGATCATTGCCATGGGCAAGTGTGGTGGCCGGGAGCTCAACTATGTCAGCGATGTCGACGTCCTGTTCGTCGCGGAGCCGCTCGACGGCGAGCCGGAGCTGCCGGCCCTGAAGACCGCGACCCAGCTCGCCGCGGCCGCGATGCGGATCTGCTCCGAGCACACCGGTGAGGGCACGCTCTGGCCCGTCGACGCCGCGCTACGTCCAGAGGGCAAATCGGGTCCGCTGGTACGGACCCTCGACAGCCACCTGGCGTACTACCAGCGCTGGGCGAAGACGTGGGAGTTCCAGGCGCTGCTCAAGGCCCGCCCGGTCGCGGGCGATGCCGAGCTCGGCCGCCGCTACGCCGAGCAGATCGGCCTGCTGACCTGGTCCGCCGCCGATCGGGAGGGCTTCGTCGACGACGTCCAGGCGATGCGCCGGCGCGTCATCGACCACATTCCGGCCGCGGACGTCGACCGGCAGCTCAAGCTCGGCCCCGGTGGACTGCGCGACGTCGAGTTCGCCGTCCAGCTCCTGCAGCTCGTCCACGGCCGCAGCGACGAATCGGTCCGCAGCGGTACGACGCTGGTCGCGCTCGAGGCCCTCACCACGAGCGGGTACGTCGGACGTACCGACGGCGCCGTCCTCGCTGATGCGTACCGCTTCCTCCGCTCGATGGAGCACCGCATCCAGCTGTACCGCCTCCGCCGTACGCATCAGGTCCCGGACGACGAGGCCGACCTGCGCCGGCTCGGGCGTTCGCTCGGCTTCACGAAGAACCCGGT
>DASSDE010001252.1:0-8121 GCA_035697365.1 Kribbella sp.
CTGAGCGAACCCGGTGGCCACGATCCGTGGGCCGAAACTGCGTCCTCCGGCTCCCGCCCGGCGGCCGGTGCACCTCCGTGGTCGACGCCGGACTTCAACCCGTGGGACGACGGTCCCGACACCGATCCGCGGCCAAGTCCAGTACCGGCGCCCACGGTCGCGTGGGCCGACGATGCACCGGCCACTGGAGCGCCTGCTCCGACGATCCCGTGGGCTGACGATCCGCTGCCTGTCGGTCGACCCGCGTCTGCGCCCTGGGCGGAGGCCGGGTTCGATCCATGGGGCGAGCGCCAGGAACCCAACCACCACCTCGGCCCGAAACCCAACTCAGCCGCCGCGCAGCCGCCCCCGACAAGCGCTCCCACCCTCGGATCCGTAGCCTGACCGCGTCTCGCGAACAGCCGCCAAGCCAGGGCCACGACTCGGCGGCCTGAACTGGGCTGCGAGGTCACACGGCCTTTGAGTCGTGGGTTTTGGCTCCGAAATCGGGCGGCTTGCCAGCCAACCTTCACGACTCGCAGTTCAGGACTCGAACCATCTGCCACGACTCGCGGCGGGTAGTGCAGGTCAAGCGCGAGCCCCCGCGTCTCGACGTGCCTCACTGGTCGGGGAGGTGGGGGCGAGTGTGGGTGAGTTTGTCGGGGTTGAGGATGGCGCGGATGGTGGTGATGGCGCTGTTGCGGAACTCGGGAACGAGGATGCCGGTGAGGGTGCCGGATTCGTGGACGAGGATTGCGGGGGCGTTGTTGACCTCGGCTATGGACAGGTGGGCGGTTTGGGCGCGGGGGCCGGCGGCGAGGCCGGCTAGGTAGTGGGCGGCGTTGGAGCGGCCGAAGATGGGTTCGCGGGCGGCGATTGCCTTGCCGCCGCCGTCGGCCCAGATTGCGGCGTCTTCGGTGAGGATCGCTTCTAGGCCTTCGACGTCGCCGTCGACGGTTGCGGCGATGAAGCGCTCGACGAGCTTGGTGCTGTCGGCGGGTCGCGCCTCGAAGCGGGTGCGGTCTGCGCCGATTCGGGCGAGCGCGCGGTGGTACAGCTGTCGCGCGTGTGCTTCGTCGACGGCGAGGACCTCCGCGGTGTCGCGGTGGGTGTAGGCGAAGGCCTCGCGGAGGACGAACACCGCCCGCTCCGGCGGGGTCAGCTTCTCCAGCAGCACCAGGAAGCCGAGCGACATGGTGTCTTTCAGTTCCACGGCGGCGAGGGGGTCATTGCCCGTGGCAACCGGTTCGGGGAGCCACGGGCCGACGTACCGCTCCCGGCGGGCTCTGGCGGAGGTGAGACGGTTGATGCAGAGGTTGGTGACGACGGTGGTGAGCCAGGCGGCTGGCCTCTCCACCTGCCCTGGTCTCTCCACCTGCCCTGGCCTCTCCACCTGCCCTGGTCTCTCCGCCTGCCCTGGGCGGCCGCCGGCAGGTGCGCCGCTTCGATCAGTGCGCTGCTGGCCGGCTTCGGGGGCGTCTGCGCGGCCTGACCAGCGCAGGTACGCGTCCTGTACGACGTCCTCGGCCTCTGCGGCTTCGCCGAGCATCCGGTACGCGATCCCGAACAACCGGCGTCGCTGCTGCTCGAACAGTGCGACGTTGTCCACGACCTCGATTGTCATTCATCGCTCCGGGAACTGGACGACCTGCTGCCGCGCGCCGTTGCGGTCGGCAAGCTCCTGGCGCCACGTCGGATTGTCAACAAAATGATTGTCGAAGAGCTCCGCGGTCGCGAGTACCTCGGCCGGTGACGCCTCGCCTCTGCGGATGCGGTCGCCGAGCCGGAAGTACTCGAAGCGGTTGTTGCCGGGCGCCTTCACAATCAGCACGTCGGCGCCGGTGTCCATCGGCGTACCCCAGGCGTGGTGCATCATCGGCGGCACCAGCAGGTAGTCGCCCTTCGTCACGGTCAGTACCTGGTCGCCGGCCAGGAGCCGGAGCGCGCCGTCGAGCAGGTAGAACATCTCCGGCGATTGGCTGTGGAAGTGCGGCGGTGGGCCGTCGACGCCGGCGCCGAGCGTCGTACGGACGACGTTCATGATCCCGTCGGTGTGGTCGGCGTCGGCGATCAACCAGGTCTGATTGGGTGCTTCGCCGAGCCGTTCGGCCTCGGCGCCGCGGGTCAGGACCGCCTTCATGTCTGCCTCCAGGTCGCTCTGCATGCTGCTCTGTGCGTCGTTCTGCGTGATGTTCTGCCCACCTGACCGGGCAGCTGGGGCCGTTCGTGACGGTCTGGAACGTGACCGCTGTCACGTCCGACGCCGACGGGCGGATCGATCAGTTATCAAGAAGCGCGCGGGTGTGCGCGGCTCCTAAGGTTTGGGCAACGACGAGCAGGAGGGCACCCCGATGGCCACCACGAAGAGCACCAGCACCAAGGGCACCAGTACCAAGAGCACCGCCACCAAGAGCACCGCCACCAAGAAGAAGTCGTACGACGGGTTCAGCGACGCCGAGCGGGACGCGATGAAGGAGCATGCGAAGGAGCTGAAGAGCAAGGAGGACCCGGCGCAGGCGCAGGCGGCGAAGATCGCCGGGATGGTGGACGCGGATCGCGTGATCGCGGAGCGGCTGAACGAGCTGATCCCGCAGATCGCGCCCGACCTCACCCCGAAGCTCTGGTACGGCATGCCGGGCTGGGCGAAGGACGGCAAGATCGTGTGCTTCTTCCAGGATGCGGCCAAGTTCAAGGCCCGCTACGCGACCTTCGGCTTCAACCCGCCCGCGCAGCTGGACGAGGGCGACTTCTGGCCGACCTCGTACGCGCTCCTCGAGCTCACGCCCGCCGTCGAGCAGCAGATCGTCGCCCTGGTGAAGAAGGCGGCCGGCCGATCGTGACGGACCCGGTAGCCGAAGCGTTCCGCACGCTGACCCAACTCCCCGTCACCCGCAACGAACTGGACCGCGGCGGGCGGATGCTTCGGTGGATTGAAGCCGGCGCCGGTGCGCCGGTGGTGCTCGAGGCCGGTGCGATGTCGCCGGCGGCGGCCTTCGCCACAGTGTTCCAGGGACTGGTTCCCGACCATCGCGTGATCGCCTACGACCGCGCCGGGTACGGAGCCAGCGACCCCGCCCCGCTCCTCACGCTCGACCTGCAGATCATCGACCTCATCGCCGTACTGGAAGAGGTCGGTCCAGCAATCGTCGTCGGCCACAGCTGGGGCGGACTGCTGGCCCAGCTCGCCACGTGGGAGCGGCCCGATCTGGTCCGCGGTCTGGTGCTGCTCGATCCGTCGCACGAGCGGTACTGGCGGGACGACGAGCCGATGCAACATCCAGACCGGCGGCAGCCCCCAGCAGCGAACCCACGGCTCCAAGAGCTGCTCGACTCCGCACGCGAGCTTGCGGACGACGTCGCCCGACAGTTGCCCGAAGACACGCCGGACAGCACCCGTACGGCGCTGATCGACGCCTGTCTCTCCTACGTACGGACCGATGAGCAGCTGTTCACGTACCTCGACGAGCTGCCGATGATCCTCGACCACGTCGACGAGCTCGTCGCCCGACGGGCGAAGGCGGTCCGGCCGCCGATTCCCGTCGTGATCCTGACCGCGACCAAGGGCCGCGCGCCCGAGTGGACTCCCCTGGTCATCGCCACCCAGGAGCAGGTGGCGACCGAATGTAAGGGCCGCCACCAGGTCGTGCCCGATTCGGGCCACTACCTGCAGATCGACCGCCCGGACCTCGTGATCGCCGCTGTTGGCGAAGTCGCCGGCTGAGCGTGGCAAGATCTGCTGGGTGCAGATCGGGATGTTGGGGCCGTTCGAGCTACGGGCCGGCGATGGGAGCATCGTCGACGTACCTGGGGCGCGGTTGCGCGCGCTGCTGATCGCGCTGGCGCTCGACGTGAACCGGGTGGTGCCGAAGGCAACGCTGGTCGACTGGATCTGGGGTGAGCAGCCGCCCGCGGATGCCGCGAACGCGTTGCAGCGGCTGGTGTCCCGGTTGCGGAAGGTGCTGCCGGTCGAGGGGCACACCGACGGGTACCGGTTGCAGCTCGACCCGGACGACGTCGACGCCGTACGGTTCGAACGGCTGGTCACGCGGGCGCGTGCGGATCAGGATCCGCAGGGCGTCCGGCTGCTGCGCGAGGCGCTCGCGTTGTGGCGCGGGCCGGCGATGCAGGACGTCGGCCTGACCGAGAGCGGCGCGTTCGACGCCGCAGTGACGCGGCTCGACGGGCTGCGGCTGACCGCGATGGAGGATCGGTACGACGCCGAGATCGTGCTCGGCAACGGCGCCGAACTCGTCACCGAGCTGACCGACCTGGTCGCCGCGCACCCGGTCCGCGAACGCCTGGTCGCCGCCCTGATGCGCGCCCTGGTCGCGTCCGGCCGCGACACCGAAGCGCTGCGCGTGTACGAGCGCACCCGCGAAAGGCTGGCTGACGAGCTCGGCGTCGATCCGTCACCCGAGCTGGCCGCCCTGCTCGTGGCGCTGCTGCGCGGCGAGCTCGTCCGGCGGGACGAGCGGCGCAACACCAACCTCCGCGAAGAGATCACCACGTACGTCGGCAAGGATGCGGACATCGCCGGCGTCCGCGACCTGATCGGCGAGCACCGTCTGACGACGCTGATCGGGCCTGGCGGCTCGGGCAAGACCAGGCTCGCGAGCGAGACCGCGCGGACGATGCTTCGCGATCTGCCCGACGGCGCGTGGATGGTCGAGCTCGCGGCGATCGCCGCGGACGGGGACGTGGCGCAGGCGACACTCGGCGCGCTGGCGCTGCGGGACGCGCTGCTCGGCGACGTACCGGACAGCGACCCGACCGACCGCGTGATCGCCGCCGTCCGCGAACGGGCGATGCTGCTGATCCTGGACAACTGTGAGCACGTGATCGAGTCGGCCGCGAAGTTCGCGTACCGGGTGCTCGGCGAATGCCCGCGGCTGCGGATCCTCGCCACCAGCCGCGAGGCACTCGGCATCACCGGCGAGGCGCTCTGGCCGGTCGCACCGTTGGCGCTGCCAACAGAATCCGCCGACCAGGCCGAGATCGGCGCGTCGCCGGCCGTTCGGCTGCTGCGGGATCGGGCCGGCGCCGTCCGCGCGGATCTCGACCTGGACCCGGCGACGAGCTCTGTCACGATGGCCCGCATCTGCAGGGCGCTGGACGGGATGCCGCTGGCGATCGAGCTGGCCGCGGCCCGGCTGCGCACCATGTCGCTGGAGCAGCTCGCCACGCGCCTCGACGACCGGTTCCGGCTGCTCACCGGCGGCAGCCGTACGGCGCTCCCGCGGCACCGGACGCTGCGCGCGATGGTCGACTGGAGCTGGGAGCTGCTGTCCGGCGCCGAGCGTTCCGTCCTGCGCAGGCTGTCGGTGTTCGCGGGCGGCGCGAGTCTGGAGGCGGCTGAGCGGGTCTGCGCCAGCGATCACGTGGAGTCCTGGGAGGTCCTCGACCTGCTGACGTCGCTCACCGAGAAGTCGCTGGTCGTGACGAAGGACGAAGGTGCGCCGCGGTACCGGCTGCTCGGCACGATCAAGGAGTACGCCCAGCAACGTCTCGACGAAGCGGGCGAGACCGGCCTGGCCCGGAGTACTCATCTCGCGTACTTCACGCAGTTCGCCGCGACCGCGGACCCGCACCTGCGCCGCAACGAGCAGCTCGAATGGCTCGCGATCCTCGAGGCCGAGCACGACAACATCGCGGCGGCGATGCGGGGTGCGCTCGCGGCCGGCGATGCGAACGGCGCCGCGCACCTGGGCGCAGTGGCCGGCTGGTACTGGTGGCTGGCCGGTCACAAGGTCGAGGGGCACGAGTTCCTGCTGGCGACGCCGAAGGTGCCGGGCGAGGTCGATGACGACGCGTTGGCTGTTGTGTACGCGTTCGTCACCGGCTTCATGTCGTCGGGACGCGGGCGGGACGAGACCACTGCGGAAGAGTGGATCCACAAGGCGTACGAGCTGAGTCGGCGGGGCCACGCAGCGCATCCCGCCGTCCGGCTCGCGCCCGCGCTGGAACGGCTGCTGCAAGGGCCGGCTGCGTTCCGGTCCGCGTTCGAGCCGATGCTGAGCGACGAGGACCCGTGGGTCCGGGCCCTGGCCCGGCTGCAGATGGGGAAGATGCGGATCGTCCTCGGCGACGGCGATCTGGAGGCGGACGAGTCGCTGACGACGGCACTCGAGGAGTTCCGGGCGATCGGCGAACGCTGGGGGATGTCGTTCGCGCTGACCGAGCTCGCGGACCGGGTCGCGGTCCGCGGCGAGTTCACGGAAGCCTGCGACTACTACGAGCAGGCGATCGTCGTCGTCAAGGAGGTCGGCGCGGTCGAGGATGTCGTACGGATGCGGTCGCGGCAGGCCCAGTTGTACTGGCTGGCCGGCGACCAGGAGGCGAGCGCGGCCGCGATCGCCGAGGCCCAGCGGTACGCGGAGCGGGTGGCGTGGCCGGAGGCCCTGGTCGAGCTGGCACTGTCCAAGGCCGAGCTCGCGCACTGGCGCGGTGACGCCGACCAGGTACGCCGGCAGCTCGACGAGGCGGCCGCCGCGTCGGAGACCGACGCCGACCGCGCCAACCTGCGGTTGCTGACCCAGGATCTGCTCGGCTACCTCGCCGAGGACCTCGAAGAGGCCTGGGAGCACCGCAGCGCGGCGTTCCAGGCGGCGGCCGCGGCCGACCATCCACTCGGCATCGCACAGATGCTGATCGGAATCGCGGATCTCGCGTTGCGCACCGGGCAGGACGAGCAGGCCGCCCGGCTGATCGCGGCGAGTGCCGTCGTCCGCGGTCTGCCGGATCGCTCGAACCCGGATCTGGTCCGGATCGAGCAGGAAGCCCGCAGTCGCCTCGGTGTGCAGCGATTCACCGAGGCGACCGAAGAAGGACGGCAGGCAAGCTGGCGCGAGCTGGTCGAGATCACGCTCGCTTCGTGAACGTACGGGTCGCCCAGACGTAGCCGACGACGCCGATCCCGACGCACCAGGCGAGCGCCTGGATCAGCGAACTGTGCGGCACTGCGCCGTTCAGCAACCCGCGCAGGGTCTCGATGATCGGCGTGAACGGCTGGTACTCCGCGAACTGCCGGACGCCGGGGCCCATCTTGTCGGTCGGCGCGATCGCGCTGCTGAAGAACGGCAGCATCACCAGTGGCAGCGAGGCCAGGCCCGCGGTCTCCGGGGACTTCGCGGCCAGCCCCATCGCGATCGTCAGCCAGCCGGCCGCGAAGCTGAGCAGCAGAATGATGCCGATCACGGCGAGCCAGCCGAGAAAGCCCGCAGACGGGCTGAAACCGAGGGCGAAGCCGAGGCCGATGATCGCCGCGACGGCGAGCAGGTTGGTCAGTACGCTCGCGACGACATGGCCGGTCAGTACGGCGCTGCGCGGGACGTCCATGACCTTGAACCGGTTGATGATGCCCTTGGTGGCGTCGGAGTTCACCGATACCGCCACCGATCCGAGGCCGTAGCAGACCGCGAGCAGGATCAAGCCCGGTGTCGAGTAGTCGACGTAGTCGACGCCGACGTTGAACGCGTCGCCGAACACGTAGACGAACATCAGCATCACGACGACCGGCATCAGGACGGCGTTGAACACCGTCATCGGGTTGCGCGCGATGTGCTTGAAGTTGCGGCGCAGCATCACGATCGAGGGGTTCTTCATGGCGCGACTACCTCCGCGGTGTCATGGCCGGTCAGGGCGAGGAATACGTCATCGAGGTCAGGGGTGTTGACGGAGAACTCGTCGGCGTCCAGCGAGTACTCGTCGAGCCGGTCGAGCAGTTCGCGAACGGAGCGGGTGCTGCCGTCGCTGGGGACCCGCAGCGTGAGCGCGTCGTCGTCGCGGGTCGAGTCCGGCAGGATCTGCGCGGCGGTGCCGAGGTCCTCGACCGAGCCGAACCGGAAGCGGACGTGGGTGCCGGGAATCTGCCGCTTGAGCTCCTCCGGGGTGCCTTGGGCAACCAAGCGGCCCTGGTCGAGCACCGCGATCCGGTCGGACAGCTCGTCCGCCTCGTCGAGGTACTGCGTGGTGAGGAAGATCGTCACGCCGTCGGCGAGCATCTCGCGGATGATCGTCCACATGGTCCGCCGGCTGCGCGGGTCCAGACCGGTGGTCGGCTCGTCCAGGAAGATGATCTGCGGGTCGCCGACCAGAGTCATCGCCAGGTCGAGCTTGCGGCGCATGCCGCCGGAGTACGTGGCC
>DASSDE010001253.1:0-3370 GCA_035697365.1 Kribbella sp.
TCTGTACGCAAGCTGGAACGAAGCCGGCTCCCCGAGAAACGCCTGGAACCGAGTCCCGGCAGCCGCCGGCCGCGGATCCCGTACCGGATGCACCCTCGCCAGCGCATCACACAGAACGAACTCCCACACCCCGACCACTCCCTCCAGCCAATGCGTGATCCTGGAGCATACAACCCAATTCCGCGCACCAACGAGCATCAGTCCGCGCCCTGGACGCGGCAGCGCAAAACCTGTTCGCCGCGGTCGGCCGGCCTGAGTAGCGTGCTGGTGCATGCCGCCCGAGACCACTGACGAGAGCGTTCGACTGGAGCTGGCCCGCCGCGCCCTGACTGCATACGACCTCCCCGAGCCAGTCGCTGTGCGCCTGCACGGGAGCGGACTCAACACGGTCTTTCACGTCACCGCCAACGGCCGGAGCTACGCGCTACGGCTCCATCGCCCTGGTTACCGCACCACTGCGCAGATCCGCTCCGAACTCCAGTTCGTTCGGTACGTCGCCGAACAGTGGACCGACGAGCCGCTGCTGGACGTACCGTGCCCGGTCCTCGATCGCAGCGGCGAACTGGTGGTGACGACCGGGGATCCGGCTGTCCGTTGCGACCTGACGACCTGGGTCGACGGCGACGTCCTGGTCCCCGGGCAAGGGCTGACCGCCGACACCGTCGGCCGGCTGGGCCAAGCCCTCGCGTCGCTGCACAACCTGGCTGCGCGGTACCGCACCCCGAGTGGATTCGACCTGCCAAGCTGGGACTCGGACGGGATGTTCGTGACGTCGCCGTACCGCCCTGAGATCGCGATAGCTGACCTCCTGGGCCAGCGGGACCTGGACCTCTACGAAGAGATCGCCGACCGGACCAGGACGATCTTCGCCGCGCTGGACGCCGACGGCCGCGGCATCATCCACGGCGACTACATTCTCGGGAACTGCTACCTCCAGCCCGCCGGCTCTGAATGGCGGGTCGCGGTCTTCGACTTCGACGACTGCGGGTGGGGGTACTTCCTGTATGACCTGTGTCCGCTGCTCGGCAACCTCGCCGGATATCCAGGTGCTGTTCCGGACAACCCCGACTACCCGATGCTGCGGGACGCGTTGCTGGCCGGCTATCGCACGACACGCCCGCTCCCGGTGGATCTCGAGCAACACCTGCCGACGCTCATGGCGGCCCGCAACGCCAACCACTGCCTGCTCACCGCGCGCTACGACGTCTCGCCGACACCCGTTGAGGACGCGGCCTGGCGGATGCGGCTGGCTCGGCAGTGTCTGCGCCTAGAGGGTCGTGGCCTGGTTGGTGATTCGGGCTAGTTGGATGCGGGAGTCGATGTGGAGTTTTCGGAAGATGTGGCGGAGGTGGTAGTCGACGGTGTGCGGGGAGATGAAGAGCTTGGCGGCTGTTTCGCGGTTGGTGAGCCCGGCCGCCACCAGTTCGGCGACGCTGCGTTCGGAGTCGGTCAGCCGCGCCCATGCCGTACGGTCGGCCGGTTCGTCGGGCGTGGCCGGCGCGAAGCGGACGATCGCGCCGACCAGTTCCGGTCCGTCGTAGATCGCCTCGCAGCGGGCGGCGACCGGTCCGGCCGGCAGGTGCACGACAGCGGACTCCCGAGTACTGACACGTTGCCGCGCCCACGTCCACAGCGCCTCCCGATCCGTGGAGGCAACGAATCTGCTCCCCGCCGCGTTCACATACAGCGCGCTGCCATCGATCGCGGCGATCGGACCCCTCGTACGCCGACGGACCTGCAGGAAGTTCTCGTAGAGCGCGACCGACCGGCCGCCGGCCTCGTCCAGCAGCCGTTGCTGTGTCTCGTGAACGATCCGACCGACCAACGCAGCCATCAGCTGCCACGGCGCCGGTTCGGCGATCGTCAGGTTCGCCACGCCGAGCACCTGACCGGTGAACGGGTCGAGGACGGCCCGTGACGCGCAGGTGAGCCGGGTGAACGCGTCCGCGTAATGCTCGAACCCGCGCACGAAGGTCGCACCACGGGTGTTCGCCGCGAGGCCGATCGAGTTCGTCCCGACGACGGCCTCGTCGCAGAAGAACCCTGGTGCGGCGCCGACCGCATCCATCTGCAGCGCCGTACGGGGCGTTCGCGTCCAGCGCTGGATCACATGGACCCGCCGGTCGGTCAGCAGCAGCGCGCTCCGCAGGTCGGGCAGGTCCGCGCTCACCGCCGTCATGGCCGGCGCGGCCGCCCAGTGCAGCCTGCTGTCGTCGTCGACGTCCGCGTCGTACGGCGGATGAATCAGCTCCGGCTCGAGCCCGGCCGCGGCGGAACGCTGCCAGGACGCGAGGACGGCAGCATCGATCGGCTCGTTCCGGAACGGGCTGTTCTGCACCCGCGCCAGGACATGCCGCAGTGCATGGTCCACCTCCCCCCTCCCCTCTTCCCGTCTCGAGACTACGCGTTCACGTGGGGTGGGTCCCGGCTGCCGCGACCTAGCGTTTCCGTCATGGAGCTCAATCTCACCGGGAAGGTCGCCGTCGTCACCGGAGCGAGCAAGGGCATCGGGCTGGCGATCGCGCGGGCGCTCGCCGAGGAAGGCGCGTTCGTGGTCGCCGGATCGCTGCGCGGCAGCCCCGAGCTGGACCTGCTCGCGGAACGCTGGCGGCTGCATCCGGTCCGCGTCGACCTCACCACCGAGTCCGGCCCGGCAGCACTCGTTTCGGAGGCGATCGCGCAGTACGAGCAACTCGATATCGTGGTCAACAACGTCGGCGCGGTCCGGCCCCGTCCCGACGGGTACCTCTCGGTCACCGACCAGGACTGGACGGACGTCTTCGCGATCAACTTCTTCGCCGCGGTCCGCACCATGCGCGCCGCGTTGCCGTACCTGATCCGGCAGACCCGGTCCTCGATCGTCACGGTCAGCTCGGTCAACGCGTTCCTGCCCGATCCGCTGGTCATCGACTACAGCGCCGCCAAGGGCGCGCTGGCCAATCTCAGCAAGTCGCTGTCGAAGGAGTTCGGCCCCCGCGGCGTCCGCGTGAACACGGTCAGCCCCGGTCCGGTGGAGACCGATCTCTGGCTCGGGAAGGACGGCGTCGCCGCCACCCTCGCCAAGGTGCAGGGCACCCAGGCGGCCGACATCCAGGCGGGCGCTGCCTCCGAAAGCGTCACCGGCCGGTTCACCCGTCCGGAGGAGGTCGCGGACCTCGTGCTGCTGCTCGCCAGCGACCGGGCAGCCAACGTCACCGGCGCCGACTTCGTCATCGACGGCGGCCTCGTCACCACGATCTGACACCCAGGAGCACAGATGCCAACACCGGTTGTCTTCATCCACGGACTCTGGCTGCACGCCACCAGCTGGCAGCCCTGGATCGAGCACTTCACCGCGGCCGGCTACCGGCCCGTCGCACCAGGCTGGCCG
>DASSDE010001254.1:0-3558 GCA_035697365.1 Kribbella sp.
TCCCGCGCCGTAGCGAGGAGGTGCTCGGTGCGGTAGCTCGGCGCGCGGGGGCGAAGGTCTCGATGCGGAGCATCGTGGCCTTTGCACCCGTGCGGCGAGGTGCCGTGCCGAGTGCCCCGCAGTAGGCGCTAGATCGCCAGACAGGGCCTAGCTGTTGACAGGGTGCGTGAGAGCGCTCACATTTGGCCTCATCCACCGCCCCAGGAGGTCAGCATGCGTGTCCGCCCCATCGCAATCGCCCTGATCGCCCCACTGCTCGCCGCCGTTTCGCTCAGCGTCGCCGCGGAGGCGAACGTGCCAACCCCACCCGCCGGCTGGACGACGGTGTGGAGCGACGACTTCAACGGACCCAGCGGCACGCTGCCGTCGGGTTCCAACTGGATCATCGACACCGGCCACGGCTATCCCGGCGGTCCCGGGAACTGGGGTACCGGCGAGATCCAGAACTACACCAACAGCACGAACAACCTCTCCCTCGACGGCGCCGGGAACCTCAAGATCACTCCTCGCCGGGACGCGGCCGGCAACTGGACGTCGGGCCGGATCGAGTCCCAGCGCGCGAACTTCAGACCGCCGGCCGGAGGGGTGCTGGCGATCGAGAGCCGGATCCAGATGCCGAACGTCACCGGCGACGCCGCACTCGGGTACTGGCCGGCGTTCTGGGCGCTCGGCTCGCCGTACCGCGGGAACTACTGGAACTGGCCGGGCATCGGCGAGTTCGACATCATGGAGAACGTCAACGGGATCAACTCGGTCTGGGGCGTGCTGCACTGCGGCGTGAACCCGGGCGGCCCGTGCAACGAGACCACCGGCCTCGGCGCGAATCGTGCCTGTCCCGGGTCGGCCTGCCAGTCCGCGTTCCACACGTACCGCTTCGAGTGGGACACCTCCGTCGCTCCGAACCAGCTCCGGTGGTACGTCGACGGGCAGCAGTTCCACTCGCTCAGCCAGAGCCAGTTCCCGGCCGACACGTGGGCGAACATGACCTCGCACGCGGGGTACTTCGTCCTGCTGAACCTGGCGATCGGCGGCGCGTTCCCCGACGCGCTGAACGGACCGACCCCGCGCGCGTCGACGGTCCCGGACAAGCCGATGGTCGTCGACTACGTGGCCGTGTCGACCAAGGGTGACGGCGGTACGACGACTCCCCCGCCCGGTGGGGGCTCCTCGGCGTACGGAACGCTGCAGGCGGAGGCGTCGAGCCAGCAGTCCGGGATGGGCGTGGAGACCACGACCGACACCGGCGGCGGCCAGAACCTGATGCAGATCGGCAACGGCGACTGGGCGCTGTACCGCGGGATCGACTTCGGCAGTACACCGGCCACCCAGTTCGTGGCCCGGGTCGCGTCCGGCGCCGCGGGCGGGATCAGCGGCCTGGTCGAGGTACGCCTGGACAGCAGGTCGAACGCCCCGATCGGCAGCTTCGCGATCGGCAACACCGGCGGCTGGCAGACCTGGCGAACCGTCCCCGCCAACATGTCGGCGGTCACCGGTACCCACGACGTCTACCTCACCTTCACGAGCGGCCAGCCGGCCGACTACGTCAACCTGAACTGGTTCACGTTCGGTCACTGAGGTAGGTAGCACCTACCATTCCGCTTATGTCAGAACTGCAGGGTGGGCCGGGTGCCCTGTTCGCCATCGGCGGCGCCGAGGACAAGCTGAAGAAGCGCACGGTGCTGCAGGAGTTCGTCGCGGCCGCCGGTGGGTCGAAGGCGCGGATCGTCGTGGTGCCCACGGCGTCCGCGCTCGGCCCCGACGTGATCGACGTGTACCGGGCGCTGTTCGCCGCGCTCGGCGCCGAGAGCGTGGTCGGTGTCCGCCCGGAGACCCGGGAGGACGCCGACGACCCGGCAGTCATCGCCGCACTGAACGACGCGACCGGAATCTTCATGACCGGTGGCAACCAGCTCAAGCTCGCGGGTGTCGTGACCGGTACGGCGTTCGGCCGCGCGGTGACGGCCGCCCACGCCCGCGGGGCAGCCGTCGGCGGTACGTCGGCCGGCGCCAGCATCCTCGCGGAGCACATGATCGCCTTCGGCCGTTCGGGTGCGACCCCGCGTCAGCGGATGAGTCAGCTCTCCGGCGGTCTCGGTCTGGTGCAGGGCGCGATCGTCGACCAGCACTTCGCCCAGCGGAACCGGTACGGCCGCCTGCTGTCCCTGGTCGCGCAGTCGCCCGGCCTGCTCGGTATCGGGGTCGACGAGGACACCGCGGCCGTTGTCCGCGGCACCCATCTCGAGGTCGTCGGCCGCGGCGCGGTGACGATCTTCGACGGTACGCACATCACGTCGAACGCCCACAACGCCAAGCGATCGGAGCCGATCCTCGCGTCCGGCGTCGTCCTGCACGTGCTGCCCGCCACCGCGACGTTCGACCTGCAGAACCGGGTCCTGCTGTCGTACGGCCCGCAGCCCGCGGCCGAGGAGATCGCCGAACTGGCGGCCGCCGAGGCCGACCTGCGCAAGCTGGCGAAGGAGATCGCCGCCGACGGCGTGTCGCCGCGCTACTACGCGGAACGCAAGCGGCGGGCGGGACGCCGTACCAAGGCTGCTGCCGCCGGGGAGTCCAGACCGGAGGCGACCGAGCCGCTGAGCACACCAGCACAGGCGGCCGGCGCCGGACCCGATCTCCCCGACCGCTTGCAACCAGAACAGTGACACTCAATGACCGACAGCACCACCACCAGCCCTGGCCCCTTCCCTGCCCCTTCCCCTGACCTGAAGATCATCGAGACCCGCGTCTACCGCGGGCCGAACGTCTGGAGCTACGACCCCGCCATCCATCTGGTCGTCGATCTCGGCTCGCTGGAGCAGTTCCCGTCGAACACCATCCCCGGCTTCACCGAACGGCTGCTCGCCGACCTGCCGCGTCTCGACCAGCACCACTGCTCGCGCGGACGGCGCGGGGGCTTCATCGAACGCCTCCACGAGGGCACCTGGTTGGGCCACATTGCCGAGCACGTCTCGCTGCAGCTCCAGCAGGAGGCCGGTCACGACATGCGCCGCGGCAAGACGCGGCAGGTCAAGGGGTCGCCGGGCGTCTACAACATCACTTACGCGTACGCCGACGAAGCAGTCGGACTCGCCGCGGGCGAGCTCGCCGTACGGTTCGTGAACCACCTCGTCGAGCCGGACCCGGCGTTCGACTTCACGCAGGAGCTGGAGCGGTTCATCAAGCAGGCCGAGCGGACCGCGTTCGGCCCGTCGACGCAGGCGATCGTGGACGAGGCGGTCTCCCGGGACATCCCCTGGATCCGGCTGAACAAGGCCAGCCTGGTGCAGCTCGGCCAGGGCGTGCACGCAAAGCGGATCCGGGCCACGATGACGTCCGAGACCGGATCGATCGCGGTAGACGTCGCGAGCGACAAGGACCTGACCACCCGGCTGCTCGCCTCGGCCGGGCTGCCGGTACCGCGGTCGGAGTCGATCCGTACGGTCGACGAGGCCGTCACCGTCGCGAACAAGATCGGCTACCCGGTGGTGTGCAAGCCGCTCGACGGCAACCACGGGCGCGGCGTCTGCCTGAACCTGCTGGACGCCGACGCGGTCCGCGAGG
>DASSDE010001255.1:0-2523 GCA_035697365.1 Kribbella sp.
AGCGCGGACTGCGTCGACTTGCCGGCGCCCTCGCCGCCCTCGAGCGCGATGAACAGGCCGGTCGTCGGGTAGTCGCCGCGGGTCTTGCCGAAGCTCCGCCGGACGTCGCGCCAGAACGGCACGCCCGGCCGGTCGTCCATCTGCCGCCAGGCGAGCAGGCCGATCACGCCGGCCACCACCGCGGCGATCACCATCGTCATCGAGGCGCCGTTGTAGGTCGCCGAGCGGCCGCCGATCGTCCAGGTGTGGCGGCCGATCGCGCCCGCGGCGAACGGCGCGATCGCCAGCGTGACCGCGAGCACCGTACGGACCGCGGACTGCACGAACGCGAACGTCCGCCCACGGACCGCGTCCGGCACCTCGAGGCCGAGCAGCGTGTACCCGGACACCCAGGAGCCGCCGGCGCAGAACCCGAGCAGAATCGCGATCATGGTGGCGATCTCGATCTGCTGGATCAGCGCCAGCCCGGCCAGGCAGATGCCGGACCCGACCAGCCCGGCCGCGAACAGCCGGCGCCGGGACAGCCCGGAGAAGATCCGCTGTGCGAAACCCATGCCGAGGGCGAGACCGCCGAACACCGCACCGAAGAGCAGGCCGTACCCCGGATCGCCGGCGCCGAGATCCTCGACGTACGTCCGGCCGAGGCCGATCACGACTGCGCCGGCCGCGAACGCTCCGGAGATGCCCACCACGAGCCCGCGCACCACCGGCGTACCGGTCACGTACGACCAGCCCTCGACCATCGTCCGCCACAGCGTCGGATGGTCCTCGTGGTCGTGCACGGCGCGGCCGATCTCGGCGACCGACACGATCGCGAACGCGGAGATCGCGAAGGTCGCGGCGTTCACGTACACGGCCAGGTCGATGGAGAAGTCGCCGGCCCAGCGGGTGACCAGCGTGATCGCGGTGAAGATCACGGCCGCCGGGAGCGCCGAGCCGTACGTCGTGATCAGGCTGATCTGGTTGGCGGCCTCGAGCCGGTGCCGCGGCACCAGGTTGGGCACGCTGGCGTCCTTGGCCGGACCCCAGATCAGGCTGACGATCTCGATCAGCACGGTCGCGACCAGCAGCCAGGTGAGCGTGTGCACGATCGGAATCGTGACGAAGAACGCGGCCCGGATCAGGTCGCCGAGGATCATCGTCCAGCGCCGGTCGAGGCGGTCCGCGATCCAGCCGGCCACCGGGCCCATCACGAGCGCGGGCAGGACCCGCAGGAACAGCACGCTGCCGATCGCGAAGTTCGCCAGTTGGTAGTTGTCGCCGGCGAAGGACTTCGCCATCGCGGTCAGGGCGAGCAGACCGATCCAGTCGCCGAGGCTGGACAACCCGAACCCGATCCAGAGCCGCCGGAACGCCCGGATCCGCAACACCGCGCGCACGTCGTGCGCCGGTGCAGGATCAGTCAACGGGTCATAGGCCTCCGGCACAGCGCCAGCCTAGTAGGAGGCACGGACAGCGCACTGCACTGCATCTAACGGGCGGCCTGCAATGCCTCGCGCAGAGCGTCCAGGGCGGCCTTCAACTCGCCGGCGGGCAGGAACCCGAAGCCAAGGCGGAACACCCGCGGATCATCCCCGAACCAGTCCCCGTCCGCCAGCCGCACGCCGAGTTCGGCCACGACTCGTTCGAACCGCCCCAGGTCCACCCCCGCCTTCAGCCGCACCACACACAGCGCGCCCCCGTCAGGCCGGACCCACTCCACCACCTCACCGTTGGCGTCGACCCAGTCCTGGGTCATCGCAAGGTTCTCCGCCAGCCAGGTCCTGCGGTGGCTGAGGATCTCGTCCTCGTGCGCGAACACCTGCACCGCCAGCGCCTCACACACCGGGGAAGCAGACACGACCGTACTGAATTTCGCCGTCGCCAACTTCTCCACCAGCGCCGCATCTGTGCTGATTACCCACCCGATCCGCAACCCCGCCGCTCCATGACACTTCGACAACGAGGCGACGACCACCACGCGCGGCCCCAGAGTCGCTGCGGTCTCCGCGATCGGCTCCTCGCCGTACGACGCAACGCGGTAGGTCTCGTCCACCATCAGCCAGGCGTCCGGGCAGGTCTCGTTCATCACCTCGACGATCTCGCGGAGCACCTGCCTGGGTACGGCGACGCCGGATGGGTTCTGCGGCGTGGCCAGACTGACCAGCTTCGTTTGTGGCGTGAGCTGGGCCCGGACTGCCTCCGCGGTCAGCTGGTATCCGTCGTCGAACCCCAGCCGTACAACGCGAACCGACGCTCCCACCGTGTCGAAGACGCTCTGCGTCATCGGGAAGAGCGGGGCCGTCGTGACGACCTCGTCGCCCTGGTCCACGAGCAGGTACGCCAGCAGGAAGATCCCGTGCATCCCTCCGACCGTGACGACCACGTCCCCGGACCGTACGCCGTGACGCTCGGCGATCGCGCTCCGCAGCCGCGGATCACCGGCCGCGGTGCCGTACCCGAGCTCGAGACCGTCCAAATCGGTCCCCAGCAGGTCTGCGAGCCGCAGGTCCGGTCCGTAGCTCTCGCCCAGCTCGTGCCGGG
>DASSDE010001256.1:0-4073 GCA_035697365.1 Kribbella sp.
TCGGGTGTGATCGAGGCACTCGCTGTACCGGGGTTCCGCCCAGGTGGTGGAATGTCCTCCAGTGAGGGTTCCACGGGGGAATCAGGATGAGGACGTGACAGTCAGATCCTTGTCAGTGACAATGTGTGATCCACCCACCCATCGAAGTGAGCATCGGAAAACATGAGCAGTGAAAGCCCAACCCCGTTCCGTACCGTTCTGCGTGGCTACGAGCCTGCCCAGGTGGATCAGCACATCCGTGAGCTGACCACCTCCCTGACCGCCCTGCAGCAGCAGTCCGAGCAGCTGCAGCGGCACGTTCAGGAGCTCCAGTCCCGTACGGACGCCGCGGAGTCGGCCGTCATCTCCGCCCAGGAGGATGCCAAGGACCGCGCACCGACCTTCACCGAGTTCGGTGAGCGGGTGGCGAAGATCCTGTCGCTGGCCGACGACGAGGCCCGTGACCTGGTGACCCGCGCCCGCACCGATGCGGAGGCGATCGTCGCCGACGGTGAGGCGCACGCGAAGAAGGTCCGCAAGGAGGCCGAGCAGTACTCCCTGGACTGGAAGAGCGAGGTCGACGCCGAGGCCGCCCGGATCCTCGAGGAGGCCCGGACCCAGGCCGACGACATGCGCGACGAGGCCGAGCGCGACGCGACTGCGCGCCGTAGCGAGGCTCAGGCGCTGTACGAGCAGGAGCGGGCCAAGTCCGCTCAGGCCGCGGCCGCCTTCGAGACCACCCTGGCCGAGCGCCGGGGCAAGGTCGAGCAGGAGTTCGCCGCCCGTACCGCGCTGGCCGAGCAGCAGCTGGCCGCCGTCACCGACCGCGCCGCGCAGGTGCAGCGGGAGGCCGACCGGTCGCGTTCCGAGGCCGAGCGGTTGTCCCAGCAGCAGCTGGCCGACGCGAACCGGCAGGCCCAGGAGATCGTCGCCGCCGCGAAGGACAAGTCCGAGCGGATCCGCGCCGAGTCCGAGCGTGAGCTCGCGGCCGCGACGCAGCGCCGGGACAGCATCAACGCGCAGCTGACCAACGTCCGCCAGATGCTGGCGACGCTGTCCGGCCAGCCCGCGATGCCGCTCGACCTGCTGGCCGACGACGAGGCAGACGCCACCACCGGCAGCAAGAAGAACTGAAGTACGCCACTTACGTCCGAAGATGTGTGGGCTCCGGCCCTCACATCTTCGGACGTAAGTGCTTTATCGGGGGAGGCGGTAGTGGGCGTTGGGGAGCGGCTCTACCAGGCCGTCGGCTACTAGGCCGTCCAGGGCGCGCTCGCGTTGGGGGGCGTCCGGCCAGGTTGCGTCCAGGGCTGCTTTGGGGACTGAGGTTGCAGTGGAGCGCAGTACGGCCAGGAGGCGGCCGCGGGCTTGGCGGTCGGTGCCTTCGTAGGTCTGGCCCTTGCGGGGCGGGCCGTCGTACGGCGGGCTGCCGGCCAGGACCCACGCGCACCGGGACAGGATCGGACAGTCGGCGCAGTGCGGCGTACGGGCCGTGCAGACGAGCGCGCCGAGTTCCATCGACGCCACGGCCCAGCGGGCGGCGGTCGGCTCGTCGGCGGGGAGTGCGCTGACGGCGAGCCGCTGATCGGCGGCCGTGGGGGAGATGGCCGGCTGCGCGACACCGGTCAGGGCGCGGGCGAGGACTCGGCGTACGTTCGTGTCGACGACCGCGTGCCGTTGGCCGAACGCGAACGACGCGATCGCGGCGGCCGTGTACGTCCCGACGCCGGGCAGTGCGAGCAGCGCGGCGTGGTCGTCCGGCACCTCGCCGCCATGACGCTCCACGATCGCCTGAGCGGCCGCGTGCAGCCGGAGGGCGCGCCGGGGGTACCCGAGGCGGTCCCAGGCCCGCACAGCCTCACCAGGAGCCTCTGCGGCCAGGTCAGCGGGCGTCGGCCACCGCTCGAGCCAGCGCAGGTACGCCGGGAGCACCCGATTCACCGGTGTCTGCTGCAGCATGAACTCACTCACCATCACCGCCCACGCGCCGACACCCGGTTCCCGCCACGGCAGAACGCGCTTGTTGGCGTCATACCAGGTCAGCACGTGGGTGTGAAGGTCGGTCACGGGGCCTCCCGTTCTGGACTGAGGAGCGGAGCGACGAGGGAAGAACCGGAGCAACAGCCCCGTGACCCGCCGCGACGGAGTCGCGGCAGAAGGTACAGCGGCGAGCCTGAGTGGTCGAGCACGGAGCCGATATTAGAGTGCGCTCCATGAGCAGTCTGCTCCGTCCGGTCGGGCACCTGCCTGCCAGCGTGTACTGGTTCCGGCGGGGGCTCGTGCTCGCGGTGCTGGTGGTGCTGATCGTTCTGATCTCGAATCTGTTCGGCGGCGGCGGTGACGCGCAGAACGCCGCCGCGTCGGATCCGGAGCCGAACCCGACCACCGCACCACCGGCGTCCGCACCCACGTCGACGCCGACCAGTACGGGCACCACCGCGGCGACCAAGACACCGACACCGACACCGACACCGACACCGACACCGAAGCCGACGAAGACCACCCCGCCGACGGACCTGCCGTGCAAGAGTTCGGACGTCACGATCACCGCGCTCCCGGCGAACCGGAAGATCGTCTCCGGCTCGATGCTGAACTTCGTCGTCCAGCTGGTGCCGACCGGTGACGGCTGCAAGGCGGCCGTCGGCGCCGACAAGCTGACCGTCACGGTGATGTCCGGCAAGGACCTGATCTGGAGCACCACGCAGTGCGAGAAGGCGATCCAGAACGCCACCCTCGTCGTTGCCAAGGGCAAGCAAGCGGCCGTCACCGTACCGTGGGACGGACACCGGTCCAGGCCTGGCTGCCTTCCGGGTCAACCGGTCGCCAAGCCTGGAACCTATGTCGTGAAGGCCGAGTACAACGGCCGCCCGTCCGACGCCCAGGCGTTCCAGGTCGTCTGATCAGCTCGCGTCCGTCGGCTGCTTCTGCAGGTGACCCGGTGCTGTGAACAGCAGCGCCGCGACCAGCCCGATCAGCAGCACCACCGCGGGCAGTACGAGCGCTTGTGCCATCGAGTCGCTGAACCCCTGCCGTACCATCTCCGGCAGCTTGCCGCTCGAGAACCCTTCGGCGGCGGGCGCCCCACCGGGCATCGCCGGAAGGTTGTGCGCGAGCCGCGATTCCATCAGTACGGCGATGCTCGCACTGCCCAGCACCGCGCCGACCTGGCGCGTCGTGTTGTAGACGCCGGCGCCCGCACCGGCCTGGTGCAGCGGGAGGTTCCGCGTCGCCGTCGTGCCGATCGGGGCCCACATGAAGCCGTTCGCGACACCGAGCAGCGCGATCGGCAGCAGCAGCTGCCAGATCGGTACGTCGGGCTCGATCACCTGACTCATCCAGTACATCGAGGTCGCGCAGCAGGCCAGCCCGAACCCGGCGATGAACCGTGGCGGGGTCCGGTCGACCAGCCGGCCGACGAACGGCGCCAGGGCGCCGGAGATGACCGCCATCGGTACCAGTAGCAGTGCCGACTTGGTCGGCGTCAGACCGCGGACCGCCTGGGCCCACAGCATCAGCGGGAACGCCATCGCGGTGATCGCGAAGCCGACCGTGGTGATCGCGACGTTCGCGAGTGAGAAGTTGCGGTCCTTGAACAGGCCGAGCGGCAGCAGCGGTTCCCCCTTGTTCCGGGACTGCCAGACGACGAACGCCGCCAGGACGACGACGCCGGCGATGATCAGCGACCAGACCGAGATCGGGCCGGTGATCTTGCCCCAGTCGTACTTCTGCCCCTCCTGGATGCCGAACACGAGCAGGAACAGTCCGGCGGCGCTCAGCACCACGCCGACCAGGTCGAACTTGTGCTGGTGGGTCGGCAGGTCCGGCACCAGGCGCATCGCCAGCACGAAGCCGACCACGCCGACCGGCGCGTTGATGAAGAAGATCCACTGCCAGCCGAGCCCGTCGACCAGTACGCCACCGAGGATCGGGCCGACCAGCGTCGCGACGCCGGCGGTCGCGCCCCACCGGCTCATCGCGCGGCCGCGCTGGTTCGGGGGGAAGATCCGGGTGATGACAGCCATCGTCTGCGGCGTCATCATCGAGGCGCCCAGCCCCTGGAACACCCGGGCCACGATCAGCAGCTCGATCGTGTT
>DASSDE010001257.1:0-3898 GCA_035697365.1 Kribbella sp.
GCTGAACACTGCGTCGCCACACAGATGGCGATGAGTCTTCAGCGCAATGTCAGGACGGGAGGACCACCGGCACCTGATCCCGCGCTGTCGCTTGGACGAGGCGCTCAACCGCAGCCGGGCGCAGCCCCGAGCAGGCGTGGACCGACGCATCCATTCAGAAGGTTGGGCGATGACACTGAGCTGATTCTTCTATTGGAAGTGTTGGCCGGGGCGAGCAAAGGTGGGAGGTATGGACTTTACTCAGCTTGGGCGTACGGGGCTTTCGGTTAGTCGGATTGTTCTGGGCACTATGAACTTCGGGCCTCTGACCGAGGTGGGGGATGCGCACGCGATCATGGATCGCGCGCATGACGCGGGGATCAACTTCTTCGACACCGCGAACGGGTACGGGCGGTCGATCTATCCGGGGCGTACCGAGGAGATCATCGGTGAGTGGTTCGCGAAGGATCCGGCGAACCGGCACAAGACGGTGCTCGCCACGAAGGTGTACGGCGACATGGGTGAGGGCTGGCCGAACGAGGGCCGGCTGTCGGCGCTGAACATCCGGCGCGCGCTCGACGCGTCGCTGAAGCGGCTGCAGACGGACTACGTGGACCTGTACCAGTTCCACCACATCGACCGGAACACGCCGTGGGACGAGATCTGGCAGGCGATGGAGGTCGCCGTGCAGCAGGGCAAGGTGCTGTACGCCGGGTCGAGCAACTTCGCGGGCTGGCACATCGCGCAGGCGCAGGAGGCTGCGGCGCGGCGCAACTACGTCGGTCTGGTCAGCGAGCAGTCGCTGTACAACCTGGCGCAGCGCGACATCGAGCGTGAGGTGCTGCCGGCTGCGCAGGCGTACGGGCTCGGCGTGATCCCGTGGTCGCCGCTGCACGGTGGGCTGCTCGGCGGCGTGATCCGCAAGGAGAACGAGGGCGTACGGCGGCTGGAGGGTCGCTCGAAGGAGACGCTCGACCGGCTGCGGCCGCAGATCGAGCAGTACGAGGCGTTTGCGGACGAGCTCGGGCACGAGCCGGGCGAGCTCGCGCTGGCCTGGCTCCTGCACCAGCCGGGCGTGACCGGCCCGATCGTCGGCCCGCGCACGATGGACCAGCTCGAGTCCGCTGTACGCGCAGTCGAGATCAAGCTCGACGAGAAGTCGCTGACCAAGCTCGACGAAATCTTCCCGGGCTACAAGACAGCCCCCGAGGACTACGCCTGGTAAAGCACGCGGTGGGCGGCCGGTCGCGCGAGTGGCCGGCTGCTCAGGCGTGGACGGCTGTTGTGGGGAGCATGCCGATGAGGGCGTCGGCGGCCAGGGAGGCTGCTGGGCCGGTGGGGACGGCTACCGAGACCTGCCAGTCGGAGGCTGTGCCGGGGGCGAGGGGGACGGTGATGTGGTCGCCGCGCTTGGCGGCGATGCGTTCGGGGACGAGGGCGACGCCGAGGTCGTGAGCGACCAGGGCGAGCAGGGTGTGTACGTCGTTGACCTCGATCGTCACCGGATGCGCGACACCGGCGGTGGCGAACGCGCCGTCGGAGATCAGCCGGGCGCCCCAGGTCGGGTCGAAGTCGACGAACGACTCCCCCGCCAGGTCGTCCAGTGTCACGCCGGACGCCTTCGCGAGCCGGTGATCGGGTGAGCAGACCAGCACCATCGACTCGCGGGACAGCGGCCGCAGATCGAGGCCGTCGACCGGGTCGCCCGCGGTGGCGACGAACGCGATGTCGAGGCGGCCGGAGGCGACCTCGTCGAGCATCGGGGTGGAGCCGGCCTGGCGTACCTCGATCTCGACGCCCGGGTACGCGGACCGGAACTTGGCGAGCAACGCCGGTACGTCGACCACCCCGAGGCACTGCTCCAGCCCGACGGTGAGGTGACCGCGGAGCAGACCCTGGACCGCGGCGACGGCATCCTTGGCGGCCTCGGCGGCGGCGAGCGTACGGCGTCCTTCGCACAGCAGGGCGCGCCCGGCCTCGGTGAGCTCCACGCTCCGGGTGTTCCGGACGAACAGCGAGGCCCGCAACTCCCGCTCCAAGGCCCGGATCGAGGCGGACAGCCCCGACTGCGATATCGACATCGCCTCGGCCGCCCGAGTGAAGTGCTTCTGCTCGGCCACCGCCACGAAGTGCTCCAAGTGCCTCAGCTCCATGACTAAGAACTCTAGTCGATCGAACCCCACCGATTCTGCACCCCCGAATCTTGGACTCCATCCCCGGCCGGCCGAGGCGAACCTCCGCCACCCACCAACCGCCTCCGGATGCCGGCGTGCACGGTCACCGGCACGGCGAACAGCCGAAAGCAGCGGGGTTGGTGGGTGCCGCACGTCCCCGCGTCCATGGGGCGCGGGTCTTCGTGCAGGCGCGGGGTTGGCGATCGGTAGGGTGTGAGGCATGGCGGATGAGGAGTTTCGGGTTGAGGTTGTGCTGCGGGACGAGGGGCACAGGCTGACGTTCTGGGATCGGTTGCGGGCGTTGGATCTGGATGACGACGCGCAGAAGCGGCTCGGGAGTCAGGTGACGGTGACCCGCGACGGGGACCGGATGCTGATGTACACGCATACGCTCAACGACGCCGAGGAGGCCGCGCGGACCGCCAAGGAGCTGGTCGAGGGCGATCGCCTCGAGGCCACGTCGACCATCACGCACTGGAACGCCGCCGAGCAGGACTGGACCGATCCGAGTGTTCCGGTTGGCCCGCACGATGCGGACGGGGATGCGGCGAAGAACGCGAACATGGAGGTTCCGGATCCGCGGTATGTGGTGCTTCAGGCGTACAAGCCTGAGTTCCTCCGCGACCTCGGCCTCTAGACTCTCTCGATACCCAGGGCGGTGAAGCGGGTGGAGAGGTCTTCGATCCACTCGGCTGGGGTTCGGTGATCCGGGAGCGGGACGCCGGCTTCGCTGCGCCAGAGGGCGTCGCCGAGGGCGGTCCTGAGGTGCCAGGCCATCACGCGGTCAGGGCTCAAGGTACGGCCGGCGAGCTCCTGATAATGGTGCATGGTGGCTGTCAGTAGCTCGATGCCGGGCCCGGTTCCGGGGAAGGCGCGGAGGTCGTACTCCGCGTCGGCCAAGCCGGCGGTCTCGAAGTCGACGATCGCGCGGAGCTCATCGCCGTACCAGACCTGATTGCCGCCGTGCAGGTCCGCATGGGCCAGTACTGCAGGCGCTGGTTCGGCCAGTACCTCGTCGGCCCAATCGCACCAGCTGAGGACGATCGCGCGCTGCTCCGGCCGGATCCACTTCCCGAGTCGCTCCCGCACGATGTCTGTGGTTGCTGGCTGGAGCGCGGCCGGCGGTAGGTCGTCCATCCGCTCCCCCGCACGCTGCAGCTCACCCAGGAAGTACGCGAGCTGACGACCCGCACGGTCCCGGTCGATCGAGTCGATCACCTCGAAGAGGGATCTGCCGGGGACGAGTTCGGTGACGAGCAGGACCGGATCGGTGCTGCTTGCAACGACTTTCGGCAGGTACGGTACGGCCGCCAACTCGTTCAGTACGGCGATCTCGTGGGCGAGCCGCAGCGCCGCTGGACGTGACCAGGCGAACTTCGCGACATAGCGCCCGCCGAGGACCGCGCTCGACGACCACCACAGCGGCTCGTCCTTGTTCACGAGTTCGCGGGCGACGATCGGGAGACCGCTCAGCTCCGGCACCACCTGCTCGAGCGCCTCAGAGATCGCGTCCGGCGAATCCAGCCACCTCATGTGCCTAGTCTGGCAGTCATGGATGTTGCGTTGGGGCCTGTCGGACAAGACGATGTGTCGTTGTTCCAGCGGTTCGCGGTCGAGCCGGGGCTGATCGGGCTGGATTGGAACGGGTTCCGGGACGCGCAGGCGCCGGTACGGCGGTACGCCGAGGACGGGTTTCTCGGGGCCGAGGACGGCCGCCTGATGGTGCGAACCGGATCCGAGACGGC
>DASSDE010001258.1:0-11790 GCA_035697365.1 Kribbella sp.
GACGTGACGACCACGTGGTGGCGCAAGGACCGCGATCCTCGGCTGGTCTTCGTGGACTTCAACCAGAACGCGCGCGACCACACGATCGCCGCCGCGTACTCGGTGCGCGGCAACCCCGAAGGCACCGTGTCCACCCCGATCCGCTGGGACGAGGTCGACGACGTGAACCCGAAGGACTTCACGATCGCCACCGTCCCGTCCCGCTTCGCCGAACTCGGCGACCTGCACGCCACCATCGATCAGAACGTCTTCTCCCTCGACCCCCTGCTCGAATGGGCCGATCGCGACGAACGCGAAGGCGCCGAGTCCCCACCCGAGGACTGACCCCGGACCCGCCTCCACCCACCAACAACCGCTGGCGACGCCTGACCCGGGGCCCGCTTCCCGGCATACCAGGTTGGTGAGTGGCTGGGCTCCGGAGCTCCACGCCATCACACCAGCTCCGCGCAACTCGGTCCACGCCTGCCGCGGGCCACCACCCCGCGATTGTGATGGCCTGGCGATCCGCCCTACCCTGCCAGCCCGTGGTGGAGGAGGTCGGTGAGGGTGTCGATGGCGGACTCGTCGGTGATGGTTCGGCCGTTGGACGGGTTGACGACGAGCCAGGTGTAGGCGAAGCCCTCCATCAGGGCGTTCATCGCGGAGATCGCGACCAGTGGATCGGCCGGCGGGTTCGGCAGGTGGGCGAAGTGCTCGATCATGTGCTGGTCGTCGTCCGCCATGATCTGCTGCAGTCGCCGGCCCAACTCGGGATCGGCCAGCGAGGCCTGCTTCACCGCGATCATCTCCGCCAGATGCGTCTGGTAGAACCGCCAGAACGCCTCCACGTGCCAGCGGATCGCTGACCGCTTGCTGAAGTCGGCGTCGTGCCCGGCGGCATCGACGACCGTCTCGTCCACCTCCGCCAGCATGTCGCGCAGCAGCGCCTCGAGCAGTTCTTCCTTGCCCGCGAAGTGGTTGTAGAACGATCCGGTCGCGCGGCCCGCGGCCGCGGTGATGTCGGTGATCTTCGTATTCAGGTACCCGCGCTCGGCGAAGACGTCGCGCGCGGCCTGCTTCAGCGCCACCTCGGTCCCGGCCGCCCGCTGCCGGCGGCTCACCGTGTCCGTCACGACTACCTCCTTGACAGCGAACCCTAGTCGCGTTCAGACTGAATTCGAATTCAGTGAATCATAATTCAGTCAAGGAGACCACCATGAACGTCCTGATCGCGGGCGCCGGACCGACCGGCCTGACCCTCGGCATCGACCTGGCCCGGCGCGGCATCGCGGTCCGGGTGATCGACAAGGCGACCGCGTTCTTCGACGGATCGCGCGGCGACGGCCTGCAGCCACGGACCCTGGAGGTCTTCGAGGACCTCGGCGTCCTGGACGAGGTCCTGCGGCAGGGACAGCCGATGCCGCCGATCAAGATCTATGTCGGCGGCAGACTGGTCGACGAACGCCGGATGGCCCCGATTCTCGAGCCCACTCCGGACATCCCGTACCCGAGCGGCACCATGCTCGGCCAGGCCCGCACCGAGGCGATCCTGCGCGACAAGCTCGCCGAGTACGGCGTCCGCGTCGAGCTCGGCACCGCGATCACCGGCTTCGCCCAGACCGCCGACGCCGTCACCGCCGAGCTGTCGACCGGTGAGGTCCTGACCGTCGACTACCTGGTCGGCGCCGACGGTGGGGCCAGCTTCGTCCGCAAGCACCTCGGGATCGCCTTCGAGGGCACCACCGACGAGTCGATCCGGATGCTGCTCGGTGATGTGGCGGCGGACGGGATCGACCACGAGTACGGCCACTGGTTCGGTGCCGCGGACAACCCGATGTCCGGGATCGTGATGACCCCGCTGTCCGGTGGCGACCAGTTCCAGTTCGGCGCGCCGCTCGACGGCGAGGACGCGGACACCTCGCTGGAGGCTCTGCAGGAGCTGGTCGACAAGTTCGCCGGCGAAGGCACCGCGAAGCTGCGCGACCTGACCTGGTCGACCGTCTGGCGCCCGAACGTGCGACTGGCCGAGAAGTTCCGCGTCGGGCGCGTGTTCATCGCCGGCGACGCGGCCCATGTCCACCCGCCGACCGGTGGGCAGGGCCTGAACACCGGGGTCCAGGACGCGTACAACCTCGGCTGGAAGCTGGCCGACGGACGCCAGGAGGTGCTCGCGTCGTACGAGATCGAGCGCCGGACCAACGCTCAGCGCGTGCTCGGGATCAGCGAGGACCTGATGCAGAAGCACGTCGACGGCGACGAGTCCGCGCTGGAACGCGGCGAGAACACCCGTCAGCTGGACATCTCGTACCGCGATCCGTCGGACGCCCGCCCGCTGGTCTCCGGCGACCGCGCCCCCGACGCACCCGTGATTGATGCTGAAGGCAACAAGATCCGGCTGTTCGAACTGCTCCGCGGCCCCCACGAGACCCTGCTGCGGTTCGCGCCGACCACTCCCGCCTCGCACCCACACACCGTCGACATCACCTCACCGGAGGCCTGCGCGATTTACCACGCCCAGCCCGGCGACGAGATCCTGATCCGCCCGGACGGGTACCTCGCCTAGGATCTCAAGGTGCAGACCCTGGACGCAGCCGCCGCCTATGAACGTGCCGTCGAGTTGGCGACGCGTGGGCGCCGGCAGCTCCTTGGTATCACCGGTGCGCCGGCGGCCGGCAAGTCGACGTACGCCGAGCAACTGGCGGCGAAGCTGACCGCCGACGGGTACCGGGTCGCGCTCGTGCCGATGGACGGGTACCACCTCGCGCAGTCGGTGCTCGACGAACTCGGGCTCGCGGACGTGAAAGGCGCCCCGCACACGTTCGACGGATTCGGTTTCGTCGCACTGCTGCGGAGGCTGAAGGAGTCGCCGGACGAGCAGATCTGGGCGCCGCGTTTCGACCGTGGCATCGAGGACTCGATCGCCGCGAGCATCGGGGTCGCGCCAGAGGTCACGCTCGTCCTGACCGAGGGCAACTACCTGCTCCTCGACGAGACGCCGTGGGCGACCGTACGGACCTTGCTCGACCAATGCTGGTACGTCGAAGTGCCCGACGAACTGCGCCACGCGCGGCTCGAGGCCCGGCACCGCGCGTTCGGCCGATCACCCGCAGAAGCCCACGAACGGACGTACGGCTCCGACGAACGCAACGCCCGCCTGATCGCGGCGACCGCACCGGCGGCGGACGCGATCATCCAACCCGGTCGATGAGCGCCGCCACGCCGTCCAGGTAGAGCCCGGGCCCGCACGCGAAATCGGCCCCGTTGTCCTCCTCGACGTCGAAGACCCCGGCGTCGACCATCCACGGGTGTACCCGGCGGTGGCGCGGACGACCCGGTTCTCGCCCGAAATCACGATTCGACACCGGGCAAATACAGGGGGTGTGACCCCTTGGCCGGGTTAACGTCAAACTCCCCCCCAACGTGTGGTGGTCCCACTCCCCCCGGGACCCACACGGGCAAGCGCCCCGGTCTTCGATCGGGGCGCTCTGTTTTTCTCTGCAGATTTCTTGGGGAGCCGTGTCGATTCCAGCCCTCCCGGTTCGACGTGTCAGTAAGAGCGACCAAAAGGAGAGGGTCAGAATGAACATCACCACCGACACCCGGAACATGATCGTCACCATGCTGGCCGAGGGCAGCCCGGTCTGGTACGTCGCCGGCATGGTCAACATGCGCAGCCACGACGTGTACGTGATCGGCCGCGAGGCCGGCTACCCGGACAAGGCCAAACTGCGCCGAGCGGTCTGGGCCGCCCGGAACCGCGTCCTGCAGGCCGCCTGACCGCACCCCGCTCAGGTCGCTCGAACCGCTGCTGCCCCGTCGAGGGGAGCAGCGGTTTCGTCATGTTTAGGGTGGGTCCTGTGGATGATCTCAGCGTGGTGGACTACCACACGGCGGGCGAGCCGTTCCGGATCGTGACCTCGGTCGAGATCCCCGGCAGGTCCGTGGCAGACCGCCGAGTCGTGGCGCAGTCCTCCCCCGACATCGACGCCGTCCGCCAGTTGCTGGTGAACGAGCCGCGCGGCCATGCGGACATGTACGGCGGGTTCGTCGTACCGGGTGACGACGACGGTGCCGACCTCGGCGTGGTGTTCTGGCACAAGGACGGGTACTCGACCGCCTGCGGGCACGGCACGATCGCCCTGGCGACCTGGGCCGTCGAGACCGGTCGCGCCGAGGCGGGCGAGGTCGTCATCGACGTACCGTCCGGGCGGGTGACTGCCCACGTCAGCAAGACCGGTGTTGCCTTCCGCAACGTTCCCTCGTACGTGCTGAGCCGCGGAGTGCGCGTACCGACCTCTCGCGGCGAGGTGACGGCCGACATCAGCTACGGCGGCGCGTTCTACGCCTCGGTCCCCGCGTCGTCGGTCGGTCTCTCGGTCACTCCGGCCTCGTACGCCGAACTGGTCGCGATCGGCCGCGAGATCAAGTGGGCACTGGACCCGGTCGCGGTCCATCCGACCGATCCCCGGCTCAGCGGCCTCTACGGCACGATCCTGTACGACGACCTCGGGTCGTGGGCGGAGGGCCCGCACCAGCGCAACCTGGCTGTCTTCGCCGACGGCGAGGCGGACCGCTCCCCCTGCGGATCCGGTACCTCGGCCCGCCTCGCGTTGCTGCACGACGAGGGCCGGCTGGGCCCGGGCCAGGTGCTGCGCCACGATTCCATCGTCGGTACGACCTTCCTCGGCCGCGTGCTCTCGCAGACGCCTGAGGGCGTGATCACCGAGGTAAGTGGCAACGCCTACCGCACCGGGACCGCCACCTTCACCCTCGACCCGCGCGACCCGTTGGGCACCGGATTCACCCTCCGCTGATCTCAGATTGCGACCGTGCCTGTCGCCGGGGGCGGCTAAGTTGGTCCTCATGATCTTCATCACCGCGAAGTTCCGTGTGAAGCCCGAGCACGCTGACGACTGGGCGTCCATCACCGCCGACTTCACGAGCGCGACCCGCGCGGAGCCCGGCTGCCTGTGGTTCGACTGGTCCCGCTCCCTCGACGACGCCAACGAGTACGTACTGGTCGAGGCCTTCGCCGACGACGAGGCCGCAACCCACCACGTCACCTCCGCGCACTTCAAGGCCGCCCAGGAGAGCCTGCCACCGCACCTGGTCGAGACGCCCCGCATCGTCAACTTCAAACTCCCCCAGAACGAGTGGTCCGAGCTCGGCGAACTCGCCGTCAAGTAGCCCCGCGCCGACCGCCAACGATGGGCCGTCTGACGGTCGCCTCGCTCAACACCCGAGGACTCCCACTGCTCGGCTCCGAGTTACGCGCCAGATACGCGGCGATCGGAGCCGAGTTCGAGGCGTCGACCGTGGACGTGGCGAACCTCCAGGAGGTCCACACCTACTACCACCTCCGCAGGCTCCGCCGCTCCATGCCTTCCTACCGATTCGCCAGCTTCCGGCGGTCGGTGGCAGGCCCGGCCGGCGGGCTTCTGACCCTCTCCCGGCACCCTGTCAGCAGCACCACCTACCGCCGGTTTCCAGCCACCACTGTCGACACTGCTGGCCTGCCGCGGCGCACCCGTCTGACCACGTCCCTCAAGGGCGCCCTGCTGACCCGCCTCACCGGAGTCACCGTCATCAACACGCACCTCTCGGCCAACCGCGACGGCGATTGGTCCGCAACGAACCGCCACTACGCCCTCCACCAGGCCCAACTCACAGCCCTGATGCAGTACGTCACTACCGCTGCGCAACCCGCGGTCGTCTCCGGCGACTTCAACATCGCCCGCAACAGCCGCCTGTACTCAGACTTCATCCAGCAATCAGGCCTCACCGACGCGTTCGGCGACACCTGTCCCCCCACGTTCCACCAGGCCTACCTCAACCCGGACCAGTCGCCACACTGCATCGACTTCCTGCTACTCGCATCGCCCACGATCACAGTCGACTCCGCCACCCTCACCTTCACGGACCAGGTCGCCCTGCCGAACGGCCCGGCCTACGCAACCGACCACCTGGGCCTCGAAGTCCACCTCACGCTCTGACGCGCGGTTGGCTCCACACAAGAGCGAAGGCCCGGACCAGATGGTCCGGGCCTTCTTTGGTAGCGGGGGCAGGATTTGAACCTGCGACCTCTGGGTTATGAGCCCAGCGAGCTACCGAGCTGCTCCACCCCGCGTCGCCTTGTTACGCCAGTAAGTCTAGACGATCGCCGGGTGCCCTCCAAATCCGGGCTGACTTCGCTAGGGCAGGTCTGAGGGAGGCTCGTCGATGAAGGCCAGGCGATCTCCGGTGCGGTCGGCCGCGGAGATTCGGCTCAGGAGGCGGTGCAGGAGATCGCGGAGCGTCTCGAACTCCTCCGGACTGGTCAGTTGCGCCCAGCGGTCCTCGATCACGTCACCAGCGCCGGCAGCCAACGGCTGTGCCGCCTTGCCGCGCTCGGTGAGCACGACCAAGCGGGAACGCCCGTCACGAGGGTTCGGCCGGCGTTCCAGATAGCCGGCTTGCTCGAGCTGGTCGACCGACTGCGCCATGGTCTGTTTGCGCACACCGGCACGCAGCGCCAACTCACGCACCGCGATGCCCTCCGGCGGGACGAACGGGAACACCTTCGCATCACCGGACCGGATGTCACCGAACCCGGCCTCGGCCAGCGCCTCGTCGATCCCGATCGTGTACTCGCGGTGCAGCAGGCGCAGGAGAAGGGACAACCGCAATCGCTGCATGGGCGCATCCATATAGACAGCCACCTGTCTAGTTGATAATTTGGTCAGGTACCTGTCCAGTATGCACTCCTCGAGAGGTCCCTCATGCCCACTGCAACAGTTCTGGACTCCACGATGTCCTACCGGGAGATCGGCGCCGGGACGCCGATCGTCTTTCTGCACGGGAACCCGACGTCGTCGTACCTGTGGCGCCACATCCTGCCCATCGTTGGCGAGTCCGGCCGCTGTCTCGCGCCCGACCTGATCGGCATGGGTGATTCCGGTAAGCCGGACATCGCCTACTCCTTCTACGACCACGCCCGCTACCTCGATGCCTGGATCGATGCTCTCGGCCTTGGTCAGGTCGTGCTGGTCGGCCATGACTGGGGCGGGGCGCTGGCCTTCGACTGGGCCGCGCGCCACCCTGACCGCGTCGAGGGAATCGCGTTCACCGAGACGATCGTGAAGCCGATGTCCTGGGACGAGTTTCCGGCCGGTGCCCGCCCGTTGTTCGAGGCGATCCGGCAACCGGGCGTCGGCGAGAAGATGGTGCTCGACCAGAACGCGTTCATCGACGAGGCACTGCCGCGGACCATTGCCCGCAGCCTGAGCGACGAAGAACTGGACACGTACCGGCGGCCGTATCCGACCCGGGAGAGCCGTAGGCCGTTGCTGCAATGGCCGCGCTCCATGCCGCTCGATGGACAGCCGGCGGGAGTCGTCGCGCGGATCGTCAGCTACGACGCGTGGCTCGCCTCCAGCCCCGACGTACCCAAACTCCTGCTCACCTTCGAACCCGGCCAGACCACGATGATGAGCCCGGAGCTCGTCGACTGGTGTGCGAGCAACATGGCCGCGCTCGAGATCGAGGGGCTGGGTCCGGCCGAGCATCACACCCCGGAAGACCAACCCGAAGCCATCGCCGCCGCACTCGTCAACTGGCTGGCCAAGCACGACCTGACGGAAAGGCCGAAGGCCCTCTGATCGGTCACCTACCCGATCAAAGGGCCTTCTCCAGTAGCGGGGATAGGATTTGAACCTATGACCTCTGGGTTATGAGCCCAGCGAGCTACCGAGCTGCTCCACCCCGCGCCGTTGTGATTTCAGCTTAGAGGATCCGGGCAGCGCAACCAAATCGGTTTCCGGAGCGGCGATAACCCATGTCGGTCCGACGGTGCTGCGGCGTACCGTCCGGGTATGTCCCGACACGTCCTTCGCCCGTTCGAAGAGGCGGATCTGGCGGCTGCGGCCGGCCTGCTCGCCCAGCGGCATCGGGCGCACCGCAAGCGTCACCCATTGCTTCCTGCCGACTACGAGGACGAGCAGCTGGCGCTGGTCGAAGTCACTGCGGCGTGGGAGGCCGAGGGCGCGTCCGGCGCGGTCATGGTCGAGGCCGGCGAGGTGACCGGATACTTGCTGGCGGCACCGAAGCCGTCGCCGGTCTGGGGTCCGAACGTCTGGGTCGAGGCGGCCGGTCATGCAGTGCGCGAGCCGGAACACATCCGCGACCTGTACGGCGCCGCGGCCTCGCGATGGGTCGACGACGGCCGAACGGCGCACTACGTCCTCGTGCCCGACGACGCCGAGCTGCTCGACGCCTGGTTCCGGCTCGCGTTCGGCTCGCAGCACGCGCATGCGGTCCGCCCGGCGCCCGATTCACTGCCCGCGCCGCACGGCGATCTCTCCGTACGCCGGGCGACCCGCGCGGACATTCCTGTACTCGCGGAGCTCGACCTTGCGCTCCCCCGGCATCAGGCGCTGTCGCCGGTGTTCTCCGCCGGCGAGCTGCCCACGCTCGAGGAGGCTGTGGCGGACTGGGAAGAGTCGATCGACGACCTGGACTACGCGACGTTCGTTGCCACGTACAACGGTCACGTCATCGGCTCGTCGGTGGGATGCTCGCTGGACAAGTCCAGTCTGCATAACGGACTGGCGAAGCCAGACAATGCGGGCTTCCTCGGGTTCGCCGCGGTGCTGCCGTCCGCACGTGGGCTCGGCGCGGGGCGGGCGTTGGGCGAGGCCGTACTGCGGTGGTCGGCGGAGACCGGATACACGTCGGTCGTGACCGACTGGCGAGTGACGAACCTGCTGTCATCGCGCGCCTGGCCGCGGCTCGGGTTCCGGCAGACGTTCCACCGGTTGCACCGGTTGATCGGGCACTGACGGCCGGTTGTCCACAGGTTCGGATTCGCCGGTCCGGACCCGGGCCGATCACTGCATCTTCTTGGGCAGGAAGGCGTCTCGCAGCGGGCGGGGCGCCACCGTCCCCAGGAGGCAGTCATGTCGCGTTCAACGCTTCGTTCCCGAGTCGTGCCGTCCGTGCGTCGTATCGTGACCGGGAGCGCGGTTGTCCTGGCCGCGCTCGGGCTCTCGGCAACCGCCGACGCAGCACCGGCAGCACCGGCGTACTCCGCTGTCTTCCCATCGACCGAGCAGAGAGCTGGCACCTTGGACGGCTTCGTGATCGAGAACCTTCCCGACGGCATCGGTTCGCCGAGCGACTTCGAGTACGAGTGGGAGGACGTGTCCTTCCACAGCCGGGTCTGGGAGACCGGTCCGGACCCGGAGGGCGCCTTCAAGGTGGACCTGACCGTGAAGACGATCCGCGGCGAGAAGATCACCGACCTCGAGGCGCTGAAGGACTTCCTCGTCGAGTACGAGGAGAAGGAGCCGGGCTCCTGGCAGCTCACGCCGGTCAAGGTCGGCGGATACGACGCCCTGTTCGCCGGTGACGAGGTGTTCTATGTCGTCGAGCCGGGGGTCGCGGCCGAGGTGACGATCGACCACGAGCGGTTCACCGACGAGGACGTGCTCGACACCGCGGCCGGGTTCCGTCCCGAACCAGCCTGATGCCGTAGGCAACCACCGGGCAAGCGAACGGGGCGGCGACGCCGACTGGTGTCGGTGTCGCCGCCCCGGGAGTTCCCTGCGGGTCAGCCCGTCGGAGTGCTCGGTGGGCTTGGCGGGTTCGACGCTGGTGTCGATGCCGGCGGCGTCACAGGCGTCGACGGGTTGCCGGACGGCTTCGGCGTCGCGCCGGCGGCCACCGCCCGGTCGAGCGCTGCCTTCATCTTGTTGACGTTCTCCTGATAGCCGGCCAGGTCACCCTTCTTGAGAGCGTCCTGGGCCGCCGCGTAGGCAGCCTGCGCATCGGTCAGCGCCTGCTTCACCGTTGGGCTCTGCGGGTTGTTCGTCGGCGGTGTCGTCGTCCCCGGTGGATTCTCGCCGGTGTCGACGCTGGTGTTGAAGACCTTCGTGAGGGCCTCCTGCAGCGTCGAGCCGAAGGCGACTCGGTCGCCGAAGGACACCAGCACGTACCGCAGGACGGGATAACTACCCGGCCCACTGGTCCGCGACGAGTACACAGGCTGGACGTAGAGCAGACCGCCACCGAGCGGCAGCGTCAGCAGGTTGCCGTACTCGGCTCTGGCGCCGCTGTTCGGCTGGTTGATCGGGAGCAACGCCTGTCTGATGCCTTCGTCGGTCTGGAACTTGTTGTACACCTGCCCCGGACCAGGGATCTGCAGGTTCCCCGGCAATCGAAGGATCCGGAACTTGCCGTAGTCCGGAGACGTGGCCTCGGAGTCGACGGCCATGAATGCCGTCAGGTTCTCCCGTTCACCGTTCGGTACGTACACCGACGTCAGCGAGAACTGCGGCTGCTTCTGATCCGGCATCCGCAACGAGAGATAGAAAGGAGGCTGGCTGATATGGGCCGACGAGTCGCCACCGGAGGACACCGCTGTCGGGTCGTCCGGGACGCGCCACAGGTCGCTGTTCTGGTACCAGGTACCGGAGTCCTGCACGTGGTACTTCGCGAGCAGGTCGCGCTGCACCTTGAACATGTCCTCGGGGTAGCGCAGGTGCGCCATCAGCGACGGCGAGATGTCGGACTTCGGCTTGACCGTGCCGGGGAAGGCCTTCATCCAGGTCTTCAGCACCGGGTCGCCGTCGTCCCACGCGTACAGGTCGACCGACCCGTCGTAGGCGTTGACGACGGCTTTGACCGAGTTCCGGATGTAGTTGATCTTCTCGCTCGGCTGCTGGGCGATCGTGCCGCGGCCCGTCGTGGTGTCCCGGGTGCTGTCGTCGAGGGCGACCTTCTCGGAGTACGGGTAGTTGTCCGAGGTGGTGTAGCCGTCGACGATCCAGACCACCTGGTTGTCCACGATCGCCGGGTACGGGTCGCCGTCCGGCGTCAGCCAGGGCGCTGCCTTCTCGACCCGCTCGCGCGGGCTGCGGTCGTAGAGAATCTTCGAGTCCGAGTTCACCCGGCTGGAGAGCAGGATGTTCGCGTCGCGGAACTTGGTGGCGTAGAGCAGCCGGTTGAAGAACGAGCCGACCTTGACGCCGCCCTTGCCCTTGTACGTGTTCAGCGTCGGGTCGCCGCCGTTCTTGCCCTCCGGGGTGTCGAGCTCGACCGGCTTGGCTCCCTCCGGGGCCCCGACGATCGAGTAGTCCGGCGACTGTTCGCCGAAGTAGATCCGGGGCTCGTAATCGCCGAGCTGCCCGGTCGGCGGCAGGTCCTTCTCGGTCCAGACGGGCGTACCGTCGGAGGCCCGCTGGTTGCCGTTCGCGGCGACGACGCCGTAGCCGTGGGTGTAGACGGTGTGGTCGTTGTTCCAGTTCCGCTGGCCGGCCGGCAGCCGGTCGATCTGGACCTCGCGGGCCGCGATGACGGTGTCGCTGGTCTTGTCCTTGATCTTGTACCGGTCGACGTCGAGATCGGTCGGGAACGAGTAGAACCCACGGACCTGCTGCAGTTGCTCGAAGGTCGGCCCGATCACGGTCGGGTCGATCAGCCGGATGCCCGGCAGTACGTCGGCGTCCGCGGTGAGCTCGCTCGGCTTGGCCGTGCTCTGCGCCTGATACTCGGTGATCTCGCTGTTCTCGAGCGCGTACGCCTGCCGGGTGGCCGCGATGTTCTTGTCGATGTACGGCGCTTCCTTCACCGGCTCGCTCGGGCGGACTCGCAACTGCTGAAGCGCAGCCGGCCAGAGCGCACCGAGCAGGATCGCCGACAGGATCAGTACAACGGTGCCGACGCCCGGGAGCAGCCAGGTCCGGCGGACCACGTTCGCGAAGAACAGGACCGCGCAGAGGACCGCTATGACCGCCAGGATCTCCTTGCTCGGCAGGACCGCGTTGTCACCGGTAT
>DASSDE010001259.1:0-3363 GCA_035697365.1 Kribbella sp.
CCCCGGGGGCGATCCCCATCGGGGCGGTCGGTCCACCGCGACCCTCACCTTCGCCGACGGACGGCGGGTGATCTACAAGCCCCGGCCGCTCGACCTGCATCGGCACTTCAACGAGTTCGTCGCCTGGCTGAACGGCAAGACCGGTCTGGGCATCCGCACGGTCGATCTGCTTCCCCGCCGTGGCTACGGCTGGCTGGAGTACGTCGTACCCGAGCCGTGTCACGACCTGGCCGACGTACGCCGCTTCTACCAGCGGCAAGGTGCGCTGCTGGCACTGCTGTACGTGCTGGATGGCACCGACATGCACTACGAGAACCTGATCGCCGTCGGCGACCAACCGGTGCTCGTGGACGTGGAGACCCTGTTTCATCCGAACAACACACCGACCGGCACGCTCAGCCGGGACCCGGCGTACCGGACGCTGCTCAGCTCGGTCTACCGCACAGCTCTGCTACCGCTTCTGGTCGCCGGCGAGCACGGTGTCGCGGACATGTCCGGCCTCGGCGGCGACGCGGGCGCGACTGCGCCTTCCAGCGTCGTCGACTGGGCGGACGCCGGATTGGACTCGATGCGCCTCATCCGGCGTCCGGGCAAGACGCCCGGCGCTGCCAACCGGCCACATCTCGACGGCGCCGCGATGGAGCCACGGGACCACGAGATCGCTGTCCTGACAGGGTTCCGGGCCGCGTATGAGTCGATCGCCTGGCACAGCGACGAGCTGATCGGTCCGGACGGTCTGGTACGCCGTTGCGCGCGGGACCGGATCCGGTTCGTGCCGCGGAACACCAGTCTCTACACGAGTCTGCTGGATGAGGCGACGCATCCGGACGCGTTGCGAAACGCGGCAGGTCGCAGCCAGTTGCTGGATCTGTTGTGGGACGCCGACGAGTCACTCCACGACGTGGTGCCCTACGAGCTGGCCGACTTGTGGGCGGGCGACGTACCGCTCTTCACAGCACGGCCGGACAGCCGCGACCTGTGGGCGTCCGACGGCACGCGCATCCCCGACATCCTCGCCACCGAAGGGCTTACCGCGGTCGAGGCGAAGATCGCCGGGCTCAGCGACATCGACGAGCACCGGCAGAAGTGGCTGATCTCCGCGTCGCTCGCCACTCGCCCGGAGCCGATCGTGCACGCCAGCACCGCCGGCCGGCGCGGCGTCGGCGCCACCGAGGCGGATCCAGGCTGTCTGCTGGCCGCTGCTACCGACATCGCCGACGAGATCGTGGCGCAGGTGATCAGCGAGCGCGGCGGTGCCGCCAACTGGCTCGGCCTCGAACTGCTCGACGACCACCACTGGGCCATCCGCCCAATGGGCGCAGGACTTTCCAACGGCTACACCGGTACGGCGCTGTTCCTCGCGCAGGTCGGTGTGCTCACCGGAGCCCCCAAGTACTGCGAGCTGGCGCGTGACGCGATCCGCCCGATCCCCATGGTGCTGGAGAGTCTTGCCGATGACTTGGAGACGGCTCAGCTGGTCGGATCGGGTCTGCACGGCCTCGGCGGCATCAGCTACGGCCTGCACCGGCTCAGCACGTTGCTCGACGACTCCGAGCTCACCAGTTGGTTGCACGCAGCCCTGGAACTGACCGAACGACTCAAGCCCGAGCCCACCGAGTTCCCGACGTACGCCGAGGGCGCAGCCGGTGGACTCGCCGCCATGCAAGCGATTGAAGGCAGCCTGGCCGCGGCCTACCTGGCCAAGCGGTACGCCGACGAACTGGTGGCTGCTGTGGAGCAAGGGCTGCACGGCGGCCTGGTCGCCCCGGACCACGGGTTCACCCGCGGCTACCAGGGCATCGCCTGGACTCTCGGGCAGTACGGCGTACCTGGTGACAGGTACACGGATGCCGCGCGTACGGCGGCCGACCTGGACCGGCGGACCCGTCCCGGCGGCCATGGTTGGTGATCCGGAGACGACGGGACCGCGTTGGCCCGGCTGGCCGCCGGAGTGCCCGCGGACCTCGACGCCTACCTGAGGACCGCAACAGAACGTCCGGTGCTCGCAGACCTCAGTCTGTGTCATGGCGAGCTCGGCGCGGTGGAGCCACTGGTGTGGCTCGCCGAACGCGAACACCCAGCTGTTGAGGCGGTCCGGCGACGCCGGGCCGGGCTGGTGCTCGCCGCAGTACAGCAGTACGGGCCGCAGTGCGGGACACCCCGTGCCGTTCCGTCACCAGGCCTGCTGACCGGCCTGGCGGGCATCGGCTACGGCTTGCTCCGGCTGGCGTTCTCCGAACGCGTCCCGTCCGTCCTGCTGCTCGAACCATCCGCCGGGGTCGAAGCGCCCGTCACAGCGCCGGCCCCAACAGAGACAGGGGAAACAGCATGACCGCCCAGCACCACACAGAGCAGCACGAGACCGATGTCCAGCCCGAACGTCCGAACACGTCCGACCCGCTCGGTCCGATCACGTTGCCGAAGCGCGTCAAGGTCGGCGCCCGCGCGCTGGCGCTGGTCGGCACCGTCGGGATGAGCACGTTCGCCCTGGCCGCGGTCACCAACGAGACGGCCAGCACCTGGCCGACGATCTAGTCGGACTGCCAGCAAGCGCTTGATCGGCAAGGTCGCCCGGCAGCCCTTCCCAGGGCGGCCGACCGACCTTGCCGATTCGCTGCGGCGTCAGCGATCCGTCGTTAGAGTTGGCAAGCATGCAGACCCGCGCGCCCAGAGTGGTCGGCAGAGACAGGGAGATCGATCTGCTCCACCGGCTGGTAGCCGGGGCCCAGGGCGGTCACGGAGGGGCGGTCTTCCTCGTCGGCGAGCCCGGAATCGGTAAGAGCCGGCTGGCCGGAGTCGCGACCACACACGCGGTGGAAAACGCAACAGCGACGCTGCGCGGACGCGTCGGGGCCATCGGCGCGATGGTTGCGTTCCGCCCGTTCACCGAGGCGTTGCTGTCGTTGATCCGCCGCGGCGAGATGCCTGCGGCCGACGGACTCGGGCCGTACCGCCAGGTGCTCGGCCGCCTGGTGCCGGACTGGGACGACGGGGCGGCGCACGACACCGCGACCTCCACTGTCGTTCTCGGCGAGGCTGTCCTGCGGTTGCTTGCCCTGGTCGGCAAGGACCGCGGCTGCCTGCTGGTGCTGGAGGATCTGCACGGCTCCGATCCCGAGACCCTCGCTGTGATCGAGTATCTGCTCGACAACCTGGAGGACCAGCCGATCGCACTGGTCGCCACGCTTCGTTCGGAGACCTGCGCGGCCTTCGAGCTCGCCCAACTGTCCGCACAGCGTGGAGCGGCCGGTCTGATCGAACTGCAGCCCTTGGACCGCGCAGAGGTGGGTGAGCTCGCTGCCGGGTGCCTCGAGGTTCCGGTGGACGGCGTACCCGATGCACTGGTCGACAGCCTGTGGCGGG
>DASSDE010001260.1:0-4506 GCA_035697365.1 Kribbella sp.
CACGTCGGTTGCGGTGTCGGTGCGGTCGATCAGCTCCGGCTCTGCGGGAAGGAAGTGCGCGAGGACAAGCGCCCGCGTCTCCCGGACCGGGATGTCGTCCGGGATCCAGGTGGAGACGGCGCCGTCGAGCAGGACCTGGAGATCCGCGCGATCCGCGGCGGACAGCGGAGCACGGCGCGCCAGCAGTGACTCGATCGTTTGACGCACGGAGTCGGCCGTGGCCAGAGCGAGCAACCGCAGACGCTCCGACCGAACGTGCGTCGGCTGGTCCTCATCCACACTTGGCCTGAGGAAAGGGTCGTTCGAGTCGATGCGGCGCAGGCACAGCGGGCACGCACTGAAGTCGGAGCCGTCCCAGCACGTACGGCAGACCAGGTGCGCGCACGGCGATACTGCGTGCACCGACGTGGTGTCGCCACAAAGCACACAGGGCTGCTCCGGCTCCTGCAGCAATCGTGCGAAGACCCTGTTCACGTCGAAGGTCTCGGTGTTGCCCGGCACGCTCTCCGGGAAGCCACGGAACAACGGCGTGTGCTCGGTGTCGAACCCCGACTCGGCATCGAGCAGGTCCAGCAGCGCACCGCCGAATCCGGCCAGTGCGGGCGCCGACAGCGAAGCGCAGTACCGATAGAGACCGACCGAGAGCAGCAGACCGCGTTGGACCAGGTCGGCCTGCAACGCCGACAGACCTGCCTGGATCGTCAACGGGCGACGCAACCACTGCCACGCGGACCGCCGAACCGGCGGAGCGAGCGCGGTGGAGTCGACCAGCCGCCGACGGCGCAGCAGAACAGCAGCCCGCGGATCGGTTGGTCGGTCCGGCATCGCGTCTCCCCAGCTGTCGGGACGAAGGCGCCAGGGGCGGAGAGTGGACGCGCTACTTGCCTGGTGAAGGAGAAGGAAGCACGTTCAGGAGCCGCCCCTGGCACTGAGAACGCTATCGGGTGCCACCGACAGTTTCCGGCGGGCCGAGCCGCCGACGGGCCGACAAAGAAGAGCTCCGGTGGCAGGGTCGGGGCCGCCCCGCCCAGACCCCGCCACCGGAGATCTCCAGAGTAGAACGTTCACCCAAATGTTGCGCCACCGGGTCCCCGATCCGGCCGGGATCTGGCACTGATGCGCCGCAGGCAAACCCTTGAAGTACCGCCGTCAGCCCGAATCGATCACGGTCGGGAGGTGTCAGGCCACGGAATGTGGTTAATCTGCAAGGTATGGCGGGTGGGGTGATCGAACGTGCGCGCTGGCGCGACGTCTTCGGGCATGCGGAGTTCCGGGCGTTGTTCCTGGCCGGCGTACTGTCCGTGGCCGGCGACCAGATCGCTCGCGTCGCCTTGTCCGTACTGGTCTTCGACCGCACCGAGTCCGCCGGGCTGACCGCGCTGACGTACGCGCTGACGTACGTCCCCGATCTCCTCTTCGGCCCCCTCCTCGCCGGCTTCGCCGACCGCTACCCCCGCCGCGCTGTGATGATCGTCACCGACCTGGCTCGAGCCATCCTCGTTGCCTGCATGGCAATCCAGGCGCTCCCCCTCCTTGCAGTGATCCTCCTGCTCCTCGGTCTGCAGGCGTTCGGGGCACCGTTCAATGCAGCACGCGCGGCGACCCTGCCCGCCGTGCTGCCCGGTGATCACTACGTCCTCGGCAAGGCCGCGAACGACATGGTGGTCCAGTTCAGCCAGGTCCTCGGCTTCGGCTTCGGCGGTGCGGTCGTGGTCGCCGTCGGGACCTCCGGCGGCATGCTGCTCGACGCGCTGACCTTCCTGCTGTCCGCGGGACTGGTCGCGTTCGGAGTCCACCGGCGGCCAACTCCGCGTACTGACACGGATGCGCCACCGAGGAGCTACTTCCGCGATCTCGGCGCTGGGCTGTCCCTCGTTGCCCGTACGCCGAAATTGCGGACGCTGGTGCTCCTCGCGACGATCGCCGGCTTCTACGTCACCGTGGAGGGCCTCGCCGTCCCGTACGCACACGAGATCGGCCACGGCACCACCGCCGCGGGACTCCTGCTCGCCGCGAGTCCGGCCGGCGCCGTTCTCGGGATGTGGGCCATCACGAAGTGGCAGCCTGAGCAACGCATGCGTCTGCTCGGCCCGTTGGCGGTCCTGGCGTGCCTGCCGCTGGTGTTGTGCTTCGGCGCGCTGAATCTGCCGGCCACGCTGGCGTTGTGGGCGTTGTCCGGCCTGGCGTCGTCCTACCACCTACCGACCAGTGCTGCGTTCGTCCAGGCGGTCCCGGACGCGCAGCGCGGTCAGGCGTTCGGTGTCGCAAGCACCGCTCTGAAGAGCAGTCAGGGCATCGGGATCCTGCTGGCCGGCCTGCTCGCCGACCGGTGGTCCCCCTCGGTCGCACTGGGCACCATGGGGGCCGCCGGTACCTGCGCGGCCCTCCTGGCGGGCACTGCCTGGGCACGTGCCCGCCGGGCCGGGACCGGCAGTACCGAAACGGCTGCCGGATGAGCCGCCGGAGATCCGCGCAAACATCTCCCGATCGACTCCGTAAAATACTGGTTAAGAAATTCTGCAATCACCACTCGTTGCCGCTGACAAACCATTCGTTGCCGGGCTTGTGGAGCCACTCGTTGCCCGGCTTGCGGAGCCACTCGTTACCGCCGGTGAACCACTCGTTGCCGCCTTGGAACCACTCGTTCCCGGCGCCGGTGAACCACTCGTTGCCGCCACGGAACCACTCGTTGCCGGTGCTGATCTTCGCCATGGTTCTTCCTTCCTTCGCCGTCCGGTGGACGGAACAAAACGCGGGCCGGTGCTGACCTCGCGTGAACAGGCAGTTACTATTACGGAATAACCGTTCAGGTCTATCCGGGTGAGGCCACATGATTCTGATCGGTCGGAGCAATTTAGTGCCACCCCGCCGGTGGAAGCTCTGGTCGTTACCGCGCCCCGCACTGTCGTATGTGCTCGGGGTTGATGCGGTTGCGCTCATCATCACCGCCCTCGCCGTGGGGTCAACGGTCTCCGGTGGCGGTGTCGCCCCGTCCGAGTGGCTCGCCTTCGGCGTGCTGACGGCCGCCTCCATCCTGCACCTGGAGTCTGCCCGCGGAATCGAGCGGCGACGCGAGATGGCGGCAAACAGTTCCCCATACACGAACCTGAAGAGCCTCTGGGTCTTCGCCGGAGTGTTGCTGCTGCCACTCAGCCTGGTCGTCGCACTGGTCGCGATCTCGTACAGCTACTCCTGGCTCCGCGTCTACGGACGGACGATCGCGCACCGCAAGGTGTTCTCGGCCAGTACGTTCATCCTCGCCAGCGCCGCGGCTGCGGCCACGCTGCGCGCGGGCGGTCTGCTGACGGAGCCGCGCGTACCGACCGGCCCGTGGGCGTTGCTGGTGGTGCTGGGCGCCACCACCACCTGGTGGTTGGTGAACTTCGCATTGGTGATCGGCGCGATCCTGCTGTCGTCACCGGACGCCACTGCGCGGACCGCGCTCGGCGATCTGGCCGACCAGCTCGTCGTGGTCGCCGGCCTGGGCCTCGGTGTTGCGGTCGCGGCGTTGCAGGCGTCGTACCCGTGGGTGGTGCCGATCCTGATGGTGACGGTCCTGACGCTGCACCGCGATCTGCTGCTGCCGCAGTTCCAGCGCGCCGCGGGTACGGATGTGAAGACCGGCCTGGCGACCCCGGCGTACTGGGCCAGCGCGGTCCCCGCTGAGCTTGCCCGGGCAGAGTCCCTGCGGAGCACCGTCGGGCTACTGATGCTCGATCTCGACAAGTTCAAGGAAATCAACGACACGTACGGGCACCCGGCCGGCGACCAGGCGCTGCGTGCGGTGGGCGAAAGCATCCGCGCGGAAGTCCGCCAGGGCGACCTGGTGGCACGCGTCGGTGGCGACGAGCTGGCCGTGCTGCTCCCGGGCGCGTCCGAGAGCGAGGTCCTCGAGGTCGCCGGACGGATCCGGGACCGGCTCAGCGCGCTGAGCGTGGCGGTGGACACGACGAGCGCGACCAGCACCGTGATCACCGGGGTACCGGCCTCGATCGGCGCGGCCGTCTATCCCGAGGTCGCCGACACGATGGACCGGCTGATCCTCGCCGCCGACAACGCCTTGCTCAGCGCCAAACGCGACGGCCGCAACCGCATCGTCGCCGCCCGTCCCAACCCACCCGGCATCGCCGACCGCGCAGACGAACCAGCCACCGACTGACACCACCGTCGCTGCCCGGGATCGAGCCGTTCGGGGAGGATCTTGTCCCGAATCGGGCGGAAGATCCTCCCCGACCCTTCGAGTTACCGGGCGATCCGGATGAGGGCTTTGCCGTGGAGGGTTCTGGATTCCAGGGCTTGGTGGGCTTGGGCTACGTGGTCGAGGTCGTAGGTCTGGTCGATGACGGGGCGGAGGTCGCCGGCGGCCGCGCGGGCGATGACGTCGGCGCCGGTGACCGCGGTGGTGGTCGAGTCGGCACGGAGGTCCATGATGCCCTTCACCGTGATGCCGCGGCGTTCGGCGTCGGCCGGGTCGATGGTGGCGAAGCCGCCGCTGGGGGCTCCGTG
>DASSDE010001261.1:0-2127 GCA_035697365.1 Kribbella sp.
CACACTGCGGGATCTGGCGTTCAGCCTCGGCGGGCTGTTCTGGCGAGACCTGGAACGCCACCACCCCGGCATCAGCTCGCTGCACCTGGCCCCGGAGGTCGCCGCGGCCTGGAAGCAGCGCATCCTGACCAAGACCCGCTCACGCAGCCCATGTGGAACAGGATCGTGGCCATCGTCGCGCCAGCTGTGTGACGAGGACGGTCTGGCTGGCCAGTTGTGTCATGGGTTCGTCCCCGCTCAGCGCGCGGCTGCGAACGGTGCGTAGCGCTCGTCGACCGGGCGGTCGAGCGCGGCGCGCACGTCGCGGGCAGCCTGATCGGCGAGGACCTCGAGGGCGCCGGCTTCGAGACCGTCCAGGACCTGTCGGACGACGTCGGCGGGCGGGGTTTTCGGCGCGTCGACCCCGGTGGCCATGTCGGTGTCGACGTATGCCATGTAGACGCCCACGACCTGCACTCCGCGCGGAGTTAGGTCCAGGCGCATCGAGTCGGTCGCGCTCCACAGGGCCGCCTTCGAGACGCTGTAGCTGCCGCCGATCCCGAGCCAGGACAGGACCGAGGCCACGTTGACCACCGCGCCGCGACGATCGGCGAGCCGGTCGGCGAACGCCGTGGTGACCGCGAGCGGCCCGAACAGGTTGACCTCGAGCTCCCGGCGCAGGTTCGCGGTGTCACCGCTGAGCACCCGCGTCGGCGTGGAAACCCCCGCGTTGTTGACCACGATGCTCACGTCGTGGGCGGTCGCGGCAGCGCGGGCGACGGAGTCGGGATCGGTGACGTCGAGCTGCAGCGGGACGACGCGGGGGTCGTCAGTGGTGATCGACTCGGGGTTGCGGGCGGCGGCGTAGACCTTCGCCACCCCCCGGGTCAGGAACTGCTCGACGAACTCGCGGCCGAGCCCGCGGTTCGCGCCGGTGATGAGAACGGTCTGGTCGGTCAGCGTCGTCATGGGTACTCCTCGAGGTTTGGTTGCCCCGGTAGGGCAGAACGTGCCTTGAAGGACGGGCAGGGCCGCCGACGGCTACTTCATCGTGACGACGACCTTGCCCTTGACCCGGCCGGAGCCGACGTAGTCGAGCGCGGCCACGGTGTCGTCGAAGTCGAAGACCCGGTCGACGACCGGGCGGATCGTGCCGGCATCGACCAGCGCGGTGATCTCCCGCAGCTGGTCGCCGTTGGCTCGCATGAACAGAAACGAGTACCGCACCGCGTTTCTGCGCGCGGCGCGGCGGACCTTGCGGCTGAGCACGGCCAGCACCGGGCGCAGCAGCGGCCTGCCGAGCTGCGTCGCGAAGTCCGGGTCCGGCGGGCCGCCGATGCCGATGGCCAGGCCACCGGGTCGCAGAACCCGCAGCGACTTCTCGAGGTTCTCGCCGCCGAGGGGGTCCAGGACGACGTCGACGTCGCGCAGCACCTGCTCGAAGTCCTCCCGACGGTAGTCGATGACGAGGTCCGCGCCGAGGTCACGGACCCAGTCGAGGTTGGCGGTGCTGGTGGTCGTGGCGACGTACGCGCCGAGGTGCTTGGCCAACTGGATCGCAATCGTGCCGACGCCACCGGATCCCGCGTGGATGAGGACCTTCTGGCCGGGGGCCAGGTTCGCCTTTTCCACCAGCGCCTGCCATGCCGTGAGCGCGACCAGCGGCAGCGACGCCGCCTCGGCCATCGTCAGCGCGGCCGGCTTGAGCGCCAGATCGCGCTCGTCGATCGCGATCAGCTCGGCGAACGTGCCGATGCGGTCCTTGTCCGGACGGGCGTAGACCTCCTCGCCCGGCGCGAACCGTTGCACACCGGGTCCCACTCGCTCCACGACCCCGGCGAGGTCGTTGCCGAGCACGAACGGTGGCTTGTAGGGCAGGACCAGCTTGAACTCGCCGGCCATGATCTTGGCGTCGAGCGGGTTCACACCCGAGGCCAGGATCCGTACCAGTACGTCGTGGTCGCCGATGTCCGGTGCGGGCAACTGTCCTGCCCGTAACCTGCTGTTCTTGCCGTACTTGTTGACGATGAAAGCCTTCATGTCAGCTCGTCCTTCACGATTCGGGGTGGGGCTGTCGCCCCGGGGAAGATGAGTCGCGGACCGTGTAGACCGAACCTCGGCTGCGCCTGTTTAGCCTTGCCCAGACTG
>DASSDE010001262.1:0-4224 GCA_035697365.1 Kribbella sp.
TACCCGTCGATCGGCTGCGAGCCGTGCACGCAACGCGTCGCCCCCGGCGAAGACCCCCGCAGCGGCCGCTGGGCCGGCACCGGCAAGGTGGAATGCGGGCTGCACACATGAGTACAACAGTCACAGAGCTGGACGCCCTCGAGAGCGAATCGATCTTTGTGTTTCGGGAGGTGGCGGCGGAGTTTGAGCGGCCGGTGATTCTGTTCTCCGGTGGTAAGGACTCGATCGTGATGCTGCACCTGGCCCGGAAGGCGTTCGCGCCGGCGGGCGTGCCGTTCACGCTGCTGCACGTCGACACCGGGCACAACTTCCCCGAGGTACTGGCGTACCGCGACCGGGTGGTCGAGCAGCTCGGGCTGCGCCTCGAGGTCGCGCGCGTCGAGGAGTACCTGGCCGACGGCCGGCTGCGCGAACGCAGCGACGGCACCCGGAACCAGCTGCAGACGGTTCCGTTGCTGGACGCAATCAACGCGCACCGCTTCGACGCGGTGTTCGGCGGCGGCCGGCGCGACGAGGAGCGGGCCCGGGCGAAGGAGCGGATCTTCAGCCTGCGCGACGAGTTCGGCCAGTGGGACCCGCGGAACCAGCGGCCCGAGCTGTGGTCGCTGTACAACGGGCGGCACCGCCCGGGCGAGCACGTACGGGTGTTCCCGCTGTCCAACTGGACCGAGCTGGACGTCTGGAACTACATCGAGCGCGAAGGCATCGACCTGCCGAGCATCTACTACTCGCACGAGCGGGACGTGTACGAGCGCGACAACATGTTGCTTGCCGTCGGCCCCTACTCGCCGCCGCGCGAAGGGGAGACGGTGAGCAAGCGGCTGGTCCGTTACCGCACGGTCGGCGACATGTCCTGCACCGGCGCGGTGGCCAGCATCGCGACGTCCGCGGCCGAGGTGGTCGTCGAGGTCGCGGCCAGCGAGCTGACCGAACGCGGCGCCACCCGCGCCGACGACCGGGCCAGCGAGGCCGCGATGGAAGACCGCAAGCGAGAGGGGTACTTCTGATGAGCACTCCGACTGAAAAGCTCGCCCAACGGGGTCTGCTGCGACTCGCGACAGCCGGCTCGGTGGACGACGGCAAGTCGACGCTGGTCGGGCGCCTGCTGCACGACTGCAAGGCGATCCTCGCCGACCAGATCGCGCACGTGAAGACGGTCTCCGAAGCCCGTGGCGGTGACTTCGACTTCGCACTGCTCACCGACGGCCTGCGCGCCGAGCGCGAGCAGGGCATCACCATCGACGTCGCCTACCGGTACTTCGCCACCGACAAGCGCTCGTTCATCCTGGCCGACTGCCCCGGGCACGTGCAGTACACCCGGAACACCGTGACCGGCGCATCGACGGCGGACGTGGTGATCATCCTGGTCGACGCGCGGCACGGCGTACTCGAGCAGACCCGCCGGCACCTCGCCGTCGCCGGCCTGCTCCGGGTCCCGCACGTGGTCCTCGCGGTGAACAAGATCGACCTGGTCGGCTACGACGAGGCCGTGTTCACCAAGATCGCGAAGGACGTCGGCGAGGTCGCCGACCAGCTCGGGATCGCCGACCTGCAGGCCATCCCGGTCTCCGCACTCGTCGGGGACAACATCGTCGAACGCTCCGAGCGGACCTCCTGGTACGACGGCCCGACCCTCCTCGAAGTACTCGAGAACGCAAACGGCCGTACGGACACCTCCGCGCAGCCGCTGCGGTTCCCGGTGCAGTACGTGATCCGGCCGCAGACCGACGAGTACCGCGACTACCGCGGCTACACCGGAACCGTTGCCTCCGGCACCGTCTCGGTCGGCGACCCGGTGATCGTGCTCCCGGCCGGCCGGCGGACGTCGGTCGCCGGGATCGACCGCGCCGTGATCACCCCGACCGGTACCGCGGTGGCCGAGCGGCCGTCCGCGGTCGCCGGCGAAGCGGTCACGGTCCGGCTCGCGGACGACCTCGACGTCGCCCGCGGCTCGGTGATCGTCGCCGCCGAGGCCTCCCCCGGCACCCGCCGGGAGCTGGCCGCCACCGTGAGCTGGTTGTCCGACCGGCCACTGACCGTCGGGGCCCGGGTGCTGATCAAGCACACCACCACGACCGCGCAGGCGATCGTCACCAAGATCACCGGCGCCCTCGACCTCGACACGCTCGGAGTCATCGACGCCGCCGAGCTCGACCTGAACGACATCGGCAAGGTGCAGCTCAAGATCGCCGCACCGCTGGCCGCGGACCCGTACTCGGCCAACACCATCACCGGATCGTTCCTGCTGATCGACGCCCACGACGGGTGGACGCTGGCGGCCGGCATGATCGACGACGAAGAAGGGGAACTGCTGTGACTGCTCCAGCGCTCGTGATCCTCGCCCACGGCAGCCGCGATCCGCGGTCGGCCGCCACCGTGCACTCGCTCGTGACCTGCCTGCGCGAGACGCGTGCCGACCTGCGGATCGAAGCCTCCTTCCTCGACCACTGCCCGCCGACGCCGTTCCAGGTGCTCGGGAAGCTCGCCGCCGAGGGCGTCGAGGAGGTCGTCGTCCTGCCGCTGCTGCTGTCGGCGGCCTACCACGCACGCATCGACGTACCGGCCGTCGTCGACGAGGCCCGGACGCGGTTCCCGCAGCTGCGGATCATCGCCTCGGACGTCCTCGGGTACGACGACACGCTGCTCGACGTCCTGGACCGGCGGATGCGCGCCGAGCTGAAGGACGGCCGCGTCCGTGAGCTCGACGCGCTCGTGCTGGCGTGCGCCGGCTCGAGCGACTCGCACGCGAACGCGAGCGTCACCCGGCTCGCGCGACTGTGGGGTCAACGGCACAAGCTCCCGGTCACGGCCGCGTTCGTTTGCGCTGCTTCGCCGTCGCCCGCCGAGGCCGTGCTCCAGTGGCGCCTGGAGGGTCGCCGGCACGTCGCGGTCGGCTCGCTCTTCCTCGCCCCCGGCGTCCTGCCCGACCGCGCCGAGTCGACCTCCCGCCGCGCCGGCGCGGTCGCCGTCTCCCGGCCCCTCGGCGTCAGCACCGAGGTAGCCCGCCTGGTCCTCCTCCGCTACGGCGTGGCGGGCCTCGACCTCCTGACCCTCGACCCGGCCCCCCGCCCGGTCATCGCACGCCCCGAGCTGGTGCGCACCGCCTAGGACGTGCACGCAGGCAGAACCTCCGCTTACGCGGCTCAGGCCGCCCATTTCAGGGGGTTCTGCCTGCCTGGCCGACCACAAGTCAGCAATGCGTGGGCCACCCAGCCCTCGTCCAGCACGACGTCCTCCCAGGAGAACCTCAGCAGGGTCCAGCCACGGATCGCGAGGTTGACGTACCGCCGGCAATCGCGGCGCAAGGACTCGCGCGACGCGTGGAACGCGAACGAGTCAGCCTCGAGCACGAGCCGCAGCTTCGGGTCACACAGATCCACCCGGGCGTAGAAGTCTCCGTCCGCGATCACGAACTGGGGTAGGAAGCCGGTGAAGCCGGCCTGCAAGGCTCGTGCCCGGAGGACGGACTCAAGAGCTGACGCCGATCGGGCGTCGCTCGCTTCGGCGACCAAGATCGCCCGCGCTCGCCCGGCGCCTCGGAGCGCGATCGCCGCCGCCCGTAACTCCTCCGCGGCCACAAGTCCTCTGCGCAACGCTGAGTCGGCGACCGCCAATGCGTCGGCGAACGGCAGGGATCGTGCGCAATCGAGAACGGTACGCAGCGGGGTGGTCGCGCCGTCGAGCGTGGGCACGTCGGCCCAGTGCAACGTGCACGCCAGCCTGGTCGCGCGCCTGCGCTGCCTGCGGCCGATCGTGACGTGCGGGTTGAGCGGTGTCGTCACGACGTCGAGCCCGTGGTGCGCCGCGGCGCTCTCGTGCGACAGCACGCCCCCGTGCGCCTGCGCGGTCGTCAACGCCGACGCGTCGATCGGCAGCGCGTACAAGCCCTTCGCTATCCGTTTGATCCGTCCCCCCGCCAGGGCACTGCGTAGGTCGCGGCCGTGGACGTACGCCCGGAGCTGGGAGTAGGTCGCGCTGCCTCCCGCCTTCTGGAGTAGCTCGACGACGTCCGTCATGGCTCCAGCCTGGCAAAAACCGCGGTTCGGCGTCGTGCGTTGTCCACAGGTGGATCTCCAGGCAGGCAGAACCCGCTGAAACCGGGGTGGACAGCCCTGTTTCGGGGACTTCTGCCTGCCTGGACGACCAAGCCAACATGATATCTTGATATCTATGGAGAAGACGAAGAACATCCTCTTGCGGTTGGAGCCGGAGTTGGCGGAGCGG
>DASSDE010001263.1:0-6436 GCA_035697365.1 Kribbella sp.
CGCCGAGTACGGCGAGACCCTCGGCCGCACGGCCCGGGACCGAACTGCGGCCGGCCTTCGAGCCGGCGACACGGCCGCTGGTAGTGGCGAGGACCTCGTGGTGCAGGTCCTCGACGAGCACGGGTTCGAGCCGCGGCCGGAAGCCGGCGGCATCGCGCTGGCGAACTGCCCGTTCCGGCGGCTCGCGAAGGAGCACCCGCAACTGGTGTGCGGCATGAACCTGCACCTCGTCGCCGGCCTTCTCGCAAGCCTCGATGTGCCGCTCCGAGCCGACCTCGCCCCTACACCCGGCCACTGCTGCGTCCGCATCACCGGACCTGCGCCACTCAGCAACCCAGCCCCCGACGCCCGCCCAGCCGAGAGCTGAGCGTGCCGCTCCGCGTAGGCGGACGGTTGGTGAGTGCCACAGGTCCGCACCTAAGCTCAGACCCGTGGCGAAGAAGCAGACACAGGGAACGCCGGCGACGGTGGCGCTGACGAAGGCGAAGGTCGCGTTCACGACGCATGCGTACGAGCACGACCCGGCCGCGAAGTCGTACGGGCTGGAGGCCGCCGAGGCGCTCGGGCTCGCACCGGAGCAGGTGTTCAAGACGCTGCTCGTCGAGGTGGACGGCAAGCTCGCCGTCGGTGTCGTACCGGTCGGGAAGCAGCTCGACCTGAAGGCGATCGCGGCCGCGGCCGGCGGGAAGAAAGCAGTGATGGCCGACCCGGCCGCCGCCGAACGCAGCACCGGGTACGTCGTCGGCGGCATCAGCCCGATCGGCCAGAAGCGCGCACTGCCCACGGTTGTGGACAGCACCGCCGCCGACCACCCGACTGTCTACGTGTCGGGCGGCCGGCGCGGTCTCGACATCGGCTTGGCCCCCGCCGACCTGATCACCGTGACGAAGGCCAGTACGGCACCTATCGGTCGGTGACCTTCACGTTCTGCACCACGGCCGTGCCGTTGTAAACGTTCATCCCGAACTGCCCCGCTGCGATGGTGTCGTCGGTCGCGTCGATCACCTGCTGTCCGTCGATCGACACCCTGATGCTCGGACCCTCCGCCACCACCTCGAAGTGGTACGACTGCCCGCGGTCGACCTTGAACGGGTGGGTCGCGATATCTCGGCCCGGGCGCCACAGCTTCACGACGTTCGCACCGGCGTCGACGTTGACCGTGTAGTGCCGCGACGCGTCCTTGTTGGCCCGGAAGGTCAGCGCGGCGGCCACGCCGTCGACGAGCCTGACGTCGCCTTCCATGGTGAAGTTCGACCCGGTCGCCTTGCTCAGGTAGAAGCCGTCGCCCGCCGACCGTCCTTGCTTGCCGCTGGCAACGTCCGACCAGGTGCCGCGCGCCGGGTACCACTCGCCGGCCACGTTCGTGGACAGCGTCGGCTCGGGGCCGTGTTTCCAGATCGACGCCAGCTGATGCACCGTCAGCGACTCCACCTGTACCCGTCCGTCGGCGACCAGATCGATCCCGTCACCACCCGGCAGGCTGTCGAAGTTCACGTTGTAGCTCTGGTACACCTCGCCGTCGTTCCCGAACACGTCGAGCTGGCCGCGATCGACGAGCAGGCGCAGCTTGATCTTCCCGCCAACAGGCTTCAGCGGCACGCCGTCCAGCGTCTGCGCCTTCGCGTCGTACACCACCTCGCGGTCGAACCACCCGTCCGGACTGGTGTGCAGCCGGAGACTGAACCGCGACGCCTTCCGTACGTCGAGCGTGGTGTCGAGCTCGTACGTGTCACCGCCTGGCAGCGGATGGTGTCCGTCGTCGACGACAAGGTTCTTCCAGCTCTGTGTGCCCTCGCGGAGGGTCGCCAGCTCCGGAATCGGCGCACTGACCACCCGCACACCGTCCGGCGTGTGCCGGAGCTTCAAGTCCACCGGGAACGACGCGTTGCCGGTCCAGATCGAGCCCTGGTTCTCGCCCTGCCAGGCCATCGACACGACCCGGTCGGGGTCCGGCAGGTTCAAGAAGTTCAGCGCCGCGTAGTATCCGGCGCCGGCGTGCGTCGTGGTCTGGTTGATCTTCTGCGGTGCGGTCCAGTCGGTGCGGAACGCCGTACCGTCCCAGTCGCCGACCTCGTACTCGCCGCTGCCGCTGTGCAGGACCCACCGGTACCCGCCATCGATCGGCATCCGGATCATGTTCGGGCACTCGAACAGCCAGTCCGCGGCGTACCGGGACGCGAACGTCCAGTCGAGCAGGTTGCTCGACGTGTAGAAGTCGACGCCGTTACCTGTCTTGTTACCGCCCTCGTCGGACCACACGACCATCCCCCAGTGCTTCGACACCGGGTCCCAGAACACCTTCGGGTCGCGGCTCGTGCCACCGGGCGTGACGACCTTCTTGCCGTCGGCGTACGTCTTGAACGTGTTGCCGCCGTCCAGGCTGTAGAAGACGGTCACGCCGTTCGTACCCGAGTAGACGACGATCGGGTCGTCGTCGCCGTCCTTGAGACCGCTGACGTTGCCTGTGTCGACCACGCCACCGCCGGACCACAGGTCGCCGGGGTGGACGTGCGGGTCGAGCGCGATCGGGCGTTGCGTCCAGTGCACGAGATCGGTACTGGTCGCGTGCCCCCAGTGCATCGTGTCCCAGACCAGGCTGAACGGATTGTGCTGGTAGTACAGGTGGTACACGCCGCGGTAGTACAGGGGCGCGTTCACGTCGTTCATCCAGCCGCTGCGGGTGCTGAAGTGGAACTGCCCGCGGTTGTCCTCCTGGTAGTTGGTCGCCTGGTACGGAAAGTCCGGATAGTTCTTCGGTACGTCGGCTTGCACTCCGAGAACCCCTATCAGTGAAAGTGTCGCTACCAAGGCCTTGATCATCATCGGTCCCCCACGTCCGGTGGCGCATCTGCGTCGCCCGGACGCAGTGCTCCGGTCATCAGCGACACCACCTGGCTCATCGACGCATCGGCCGGGCTGACCACCGCGGCGCGGCGACCGAGCCGGTGCACGTGGATCCGGTCGGCGATCTCGAACACCTGCGGCATGTCGTGGCTGATCAGTACGACCGGCAGGCCCCGGTCGCGGATCCGCCGGATCAGGTCGAGCACCTGCCGCGACTCCTTCACGCCGAGCGCCGCGGTCGGCTCGTCCATGATCACGAGCCGGCTGCCGAACATCGCCGCCCGGGCGACCGCCACCGCCTGGCGCTGACCACCGGACAGCGTCTCGATCAGCTGACCGATGTGCTGCACGGTCTCGATGCCGAGCGCGTCGAGTTGTTCCTGGGCCCGCTGCCGCATCGTGGACCGGTCGAGCAGCCGGAACACGCTGCCGAGCGGTCCGGCCCGGCGGACCTCGCGGCCGAGGAACAGGTTGGTCGCGATGTCCATCGCCGGCGCGAGCGCCAGCGTCTGGTGAACGGTCTCGATCCCGGCGTGGCGGGCGTCGAGCGGGGAGTGGAAGTGGGTCACCCGGCCGTCGAGGAGGATCGTGCCCGCGTCCGGGATCAGGGCGCCGGACAGCGCCTTGATCAGGCTGGACTTGCCGGCGCCGTTGTCGCCGACGACCGCGAGCACCTCGCCCGCGTACAGGTCGAAGTCGGCGCCGTCGATCGCGGTCACTCGTCCGTACCGCTTCACCAGACCGCGCGCTTGCAGGGCCGGGCTGTCCAGAGCCGGACCGTTCAGGGCTGGGCCGTTCAGGGCTGGTTCGGTCATCGTGACCTCCTGCGGACGATCTGGTCGAAGGCGACCGCGGCGATCACCAGTACGCCGGTGGCGACGTCCTGGTACAGGCTGTCGATACCGGCCTGGGTCAGACCGCTGCGCAGGACGGCGACGATCAGCGCGCCGACGACCGTACCGAGCACCCCGCCGCGGCCGCCGAACAGGCTGGTGCCGCCGATCACGACCGCGGTGATGCTGTCCAGGTTGCCGGTCTGGAAGGCGTTCGGGTCCGCGTTCGGGATCCGGCCGAGCGCCTGCCAGGCTGCGAACGCGTAGATCACGCCGGCGATCAGGTAGACGCTGAACCGGGTCCGGCCGACGTGGATCCCGGTCAGCCGCGCGGCCTCGGGATCGTTGCCCAGGGCATACACATGCCGGCCCCAGGCGGTCCGGGTGAGCGCGTACCAGGTGATCGCGAACATCACCACGGCGAGCGTCATCCCGTGCGTGACCTTCAACTGCCCGAACAGGTAGCCGCCCTCCCCCAGGACGCCGAGCAGGTCGTCGGTGACCGGGAACGAGTTGCCGCCCGAGTACAACCGGCCGGCCGCGAGTACGACAGTCAGCATGCCGAGCGTCACGATGAAGGGTGGCAGATTCAGCAGCGTCACGAGACCGCCGGAGATCGCCCCCAACCCGGCACACACCACAAACGCCACCACCAGGGCGACGCCGGCCGGACTGCCTTCACTGACCAACCGGGCCAGCGCCATCGTGCCGAGCACCATGACCGCGGCATTCGCCAGATCGATCCCACCGGTCAGCACGATCAGCGTCTGCCCCAAGGCCAACGTTGCCACCACCAACGACTGCTGGATGACCAGCGAGATGTTGTCGACGGTGAGGAACGTGCTGGTGGTCACCGAGAACACGAGCACCGCAAGGATCAAGGCACCGAGCGGACCCAGTGCGGGGTTGTGCAGCAGGGCTTCCGCGGAACGGTTCCGTACCGACGAGGTTTGCGCGAGGCTCATCGCTCACCCCCAGCAGTTCTGGGCGCCCCAGGTGGTGTCCTTGGAGTCCAGGCCCGGGACCGGTTTGTCGGTGATCAACTGCGCGCCGGTGTCGACGAAACCGGCCGGCTTCTTGCCGTTCTTCGCGTAGTCGACGACCGCGTCCACCCCCTGTTCGGCCATCTTCTTCGGGAACTGCATGACCGTCGCCAGGTACTTGCCGGCCTTCACGTCGGCGACACCCTGGCAGCCACCGTCGATGGAGCCCACGGCAACCTTTCCGGCCAGGCCCTTCGCGGTCAGGGCCGCCACCGCACCGCGGGCGGCCGGCTCGTTCAGGGTGTACACGGCGTTCACCGACGCGTCACGCTGCAGCAGGTTCTCCATCGCGGCCTGAGCCTTGTTCTGGTCGCCGTTGGTCGGAGCCGCGCCGATGATCGCGGGATCGCCGTCCTTGAGTCCCATCCCCTGCAGGAATCCGCGGTGCCGCTGCTCGTCCACGGCGCCGCCCGGCGTACCGTCCATCATCAGCACCTTCGGCGGCGTCGATCCGAGCGTGGCCTTGACGTACTTGCCCTGCAGCTCCCCTGCGGTGACGTTGTTCGTCGCGTACGTCGCGTCGACGGCGTCCTTCGGGTCGGTCTCGGTGTCCAGGGCGATCACCAGAACGCCCTTCTCCTTGGCCTGTTTGAGCGCGCCGAGGATGCCGGTGGAGTTGCTCGGCGTGATCATGATGCCCTTCACGCCCTGCTGCACGAGGTTCTCGATCGCGGCCACCTGGCCCTCGTTGTCGCCGTCGAACTTGCCCGCGACCGCGATCAGGTCGGCGCCCTTCTCGGTCGCGTGCGCCTTGGCGGAGTCGCGGAGCTTCACGAAGTACGGGTTGGTGTCGGTCTTGGTGACCAGGCCGATCTTGATCGGGCCACCGTCGCCACCATCGTCACCGGCGCTGCTGTCACCGCCGGACTTGGTCTTCGTACAGGCCGCCGTACCGACGAGCGACGCGGCCAGCAGGATCACGGGAACGGTTCTTCTCACGGGGCTGCCCTCCCGAACGGAAGCGGGTAGGCCCGGGCCACCGACCCGGGCGGGGGTCTGAGGAGCGAAGCTAGACCGCTGCGGCGGGCCGTGACGTGGTTTGCGCAAAGCCTTGCGCAAAGCGACACAGAGCAACGAACATACGACGGATGGTCACGATGACCGAGGTCGCCCACGCCGCCGGTGTCTCGGTGAGTACGGTCTCTCACGTCGTGAACGGGACCCGTCTGGTCGCACCGCAGACCCGCGAGCGGGTGCAGCACGCGATGCGGATCCTCGGCTACGAGCACCACCCGACCGCGCGCTCCCTCGCTGCCGGCTCGAACCAGACCATCGGACTCGCGATCACCGCCGCCTCCAACCCGTACTGGGTCGAGCTCATCCAGGGCATCGACGGTGAAGCCACCCGGGCCGGCCTGAATCTGCTGATTGTCGACACCCGCGACGACGCCCGGCACGAGGCGACCGCGGTCGCGAACCTGATCGCCCACCACATCGAGGGGCTGGTGATCGCCCCCGCGGTCGGCTGGCGCGACGTCACGCTGCCGCTGCTCCGCGACCATCCGATCCCGTACGTGGTGGTGGACCGGATCGACCCGGAGCTGCGGGTGGACCAGGTCGGCGTCGAGAACGAGGCGTCGACCGCGGCGGTGATCGACCACCTGATCTCGCTCGGCCACTCCCGGATCGGCATGCTGACCGGAATCGAAGGATTGTCGACAAGCAGCGAGCGGCTCCGCGGGTACCACGTGGCGCACCGGCGCGCCGGGCTCGCCG
>DASSDE010001264.1:0-6254 GCA_035697365.1 Kribbella sp.
GGCGTGTCGTCGACCAGAATCCACGACTCAGCGCCTGAGGACGGGTGGGTTGCGGGATTGGGGTGGGGCGTGGTGCGGTGGGGGTATGTGGTTGAGGGAGCGGTTTGGGGTGGGGGTGCCTGTGGTGGGGGCGCCGATGGCGAACGTCAGTGGGGGCAAGCTGACCGCGGCGATTTCTGCTGCGGGTGGGTTGGGGATGCTGGGTGCTGGGTCCGCCGTTTCGGCCGAGTGGATTCGTACCGAGGGCGCGATCGCCGCAGCGGGCGGGAAGCCGTACGGGATCGGGTTGATGGCCTGGTCCGTGCGGGAGCATCCGGAGCATCTGGAGGCGGTGCTCGAGTTGCGGCCGGCGCTGGTTTCGCTGAGCTTCGGTGACTATGCCCCGTACGTCGAGACGCTCCAGCAGGCAGGCATCGCCGTCGCGACGCAGGCCGGTACGGTTGCCGATGCCCGCGAAGCGATCGCGGCGGGCGTGGACGCGATTGTTGCCCGGGGCGCCGAAGCCGGCGGCCACGGGCGCAACGCCGTCGCCACGCTGCCTTTGTTGCAAGCGATCCTGAACCTCACTGACAAACCTGTGCTCGCCGGTGGCGGTATCTCCGGCGCGCGTGGGCTGGCCGCGGTGATGGCGGCCGGTGCAGTCGGCGGCTGGATCGGTACGGCGTTTCTCACCTGCGTCGAGGCGGAGACCAAGGAGCCGGCCCGGCAGCGGATTCTCGAGGCCGACGAGACCGAGACCGTGTACGGCACGGTCTTCGACGCGGCCTCGCGGGCCGGTTGGCCGGACGAGTTCGGCGGACGGGCGCTGCGCAACGCCTTCTTCGACACCTGGGAAGGGCACGAAGAAGAGTTGAAGGGCAAGGATTCGGCGCACGAGCTGTGGGTGCAGGGCTCCAAGGCCGCCGACCCGGCCCGCGCGTCGATCTACGCGGGCCAGGGCGTCGGCGCGCTCACCGGACAGCCGACCGCGGCCGAGGTGGTGAGTGGATTCGCGACGTACGGCGACTACTTGAGGGCGGCTCTCAACGACGGGTCCAAGTAGTTGCGATGAGCAAGCACCAGCTCGTTGCAGAGTTCCCAGATCCGCTCGACCGGTAGGGTTCCCGCGGTCGCGGGGTCGACCATCAGGGCCTGGCGGATCGCGCGGGGGTCCTCGTTCACGGCCGCTTGCACGACGAGCTCGGCGACATTCAGGTACGAGCGGTTGAGCGCGGCACACTGCGCCGGGAGCGCTCCCACCGCAGTCGGCTGAACCCCCGAACCATCCACCAGACAGGGCACCTCCACGACCGCTCCCGCCTGCAGGTTGGAGATCAGGCCGGTGTTCGGGAGGTTCGCGTAGACGCGGCGCGGGGTGTTGGTGGTGATGCTGTGGATGATCTGCGGCGCGTACTCGAGCGTGGGCTCGACGTCGACCGGTTCGCCGGTCTTCAGCGCGTTCCGGGTGTGTTCGTACGACGCCAGGTTCTCCGCGACGATGCCGAGGTACGCGCCGATCGGCAGCCGGAGGCGTTCGATCTCGCTCGCATGCCCGAGGTACCACGGCACGTACTCCGACGAGTGCTCACTGGTCTCCGTCGGGTAGAACCCGAGCCGCCGGTACATGTCCACCCGGACCCGCCGCAGCAGCTCCGGATCCGCCGCGATCGCCTCGTCCAACCGGTCGTACAGGTTCTCGCTGCCGCGTTCGAACCGTAGTACCCACGACTGGTGGTTGACGCCGGCTGCCAGATAGGTGACGTCCTCGTACGGTACGCCGACCAGCTCGGACAGGCCCTGCATCGTCCAGTACACCGAATGGCAGAGACCCACGACGTTCCGGACGCCGAGCGCCTTCAGGTACCAGACGTTCATCACCATCGGGTTGGTGTAGTTGAGCAGCCACGCATCCGGGCAGATCTCGGCGATGTCCTGCGCGAGCCCTCGCAGGACCGGGAACGTACGGAGCGCGCGGAACACACCGCCGACGCCGAGCGTGTCGGCGATCGTCTGCCGGATCCCGTACCGCGCCGGGATCTCGAAGTCGGTGTGGGTGGCGGCGTTCATCCCGACCTGCACGATGTTGATCACGAAGTCGGCGCCGTCCAGCGCGGCCCGGCGTTCCAGGTGCGTACTGATCTGCGGCGTCACGTCGTGCTCGCGAGCGATGTACGCCGCGGCCGCGGCCGCCGTCTCCAGCCGCTCCGGATCGATGTCGTGCAGCTGGATGTGCAACGGCCCGAGGTCAAGCGCAAACAGGTCGGCCAACAGGCCCTGCGTGAACACCACGCTGCCTGCACCGATAAAGGCAATCTTCGTCATGGGGACACGCTTTCTAAGGCTTCGGTCCAGGTGGGTTGGGCTGCGGTGCCGCCGGCGGCTCGGGTGGAGAGGGAGCCGCAGGCGGCCGCGATCGCCAATGCGCGGTCCGGTTTGGCGCCGTTCAGTACGGCGGCGACCCAGCCGGCGTCGAAGCTGTCGCCTGCTCCGACGGCGTCGACCGTTTCTGTCTTCAGCGCCGCCGCGGTGATCGCGGTGGACCCGTTGTGCGCCAGTGCGCCGTCCGAGCCGTTCTTCACCACGGCGAGGGTCCCGCCGCGGGCGAGGCGGCGCGCGAGGATGCCGGCGGCGTCCTCCACCGAGTGGTGACCGGTGAGCGCCAGTGCCTCGGCTGCGTTGGGCAGGAAGTAGTCCGTGACCCGCAGCACCGCGTCGAGGACCGTCCGGTCCCACTTGCCGGCCGGGTCGTCGTTGGGATCGAGCGATGTGGTCGCCTTGGCTGCCTTCGCCTCCTTGAAGATCCCCGCGAGCCCGGCCGCCAGCTCAGGCATCAGATAGAACGACCCCGCGTGGACATGCCGCACTGAACGCAGCAGGTCCAGTGGCACGTCCGCGGCCGACGTACTGGGCAGGCATCCCAACGATGTCAGGATCGCGCGGTCGTCGCCCGAGGTGAGGATGGTGGTCAACGGCGTCGGCAGCGTCGAGTCGACCACGAGCGCGTCGACGTTGACGCCCCGGTCCGCCAGCGACGTACGGACGAAGTCGCCTGCCGGATCGTCGCCGACCCTGCCGGCGAACGCGACCCGCAGCCCGAGCTGCGCCGCGCCGCACGCCATGATCGAGGCGGAGCCGCCGAGCACGAGGGAGCCGGCCGGAACGAGACGCTCCCGCTGGCCGAAGAGGATCGGCTGCTCGACAGGCCCGACAACCACATCAGGGTTCGCATCGCCGATCACGAGTAGATCGAATTTCATAAGTCAGCCCTTGAGTCCGGTGGAGGCCAGGGAGCGGATGAACGCCTTCTGGGCAAGGAGGAATCCGAGCAGTACGGGCAGCACGGTGATGACGTTGCCGGCCATCACCGCCGACCACTGGGTGTGGTGCTGCCCCTGGAACGTGGTCAGTCCGAGCTGCAGGGTGTAGGTGGTGTCGGTGTTGATCGCGATCAACGGCCAGGTGAGGTCGTTCCAGGTGGCGAGGAACGTCAGTACGGCGACGGTGCTGAGTGCCGGCCGGGCGAGCGGCAGCACGATCGACACCAGGATCCGCAACCGCCCGCAGCCGTCGATCCAGGCCGCCTCCTCGAGCTCACGCGGGAGCGAGACGAAGAACTGCCGGAACAGAAAGACGGAAAACGGTGTCACCAGCGACGGCACGATCAGCGCGCCGAGCGTGTCGATCAGGCCGAGCTGCTTCATCACCAGGAACGTCGGAATCATCGTCAGCTGGAACGGGATCACCATCGTTGCCAGCATCAGCCCGAGGACGACCTTCGAGCCGGCGAACCGGATGCGCGCGAACGCGTACCCGCCGAGCGACCCGAGCACCAGGTTCGCGCTGACCGCGACCGCGGACACGATGAACGAGTTCAGGAACCACCGCGGAAACAGTGCGTTTCCGAGCACGTACCGGTAGCCGTCGAACCTGATGCCGTGCGGCCACAACGCCGGCGGAAAACGGTTGATCTCCGCGTTGCTCATCACCGAGCTGACCAGTAGCCAGAGCAGCGGCAACGCGAACAGCAACGCCAACGGCGCGAGGACGAAATGCCAACCGCTGAAGGGCAGTCGCTTCATCGGGACGCCACCTTCCGCCGGTAGATCTGCAGCGCGATCCCGACCACGAGCAGCGCGACGGCCAGGGTGTATGCCGCGGCCGCGCTGTACCCGGCGGTGAACGTCTTGAACGCCTTCTCCCAGATGAAGTAGACGATCACCGTCGTCGAGCCGAGCGGCCCGCCCTTCGTGGTGACGAACACCAGGTCGAAGACCTGCAACGCGTTGATGGTCTGGAACAGCAGCAGGAAGATCGTCACCGGTGTCAGCGCGGGCAGCGTCACGTGCCGCAGTACGCCCCACCGGCCGGCGCCGTCGATCCGGGCGGCCTCGACCAGCTCGTTCGAGACACCCTGCAAACCGGCCAGGTAGACGATCACGCAGAACCCGGTTCCGCTCCACAACGAGATCGCGACCAGCAGGTACAGCGCCTGTCCCGGATCGCTGAAGAACCCCTGCGCGGGTAGACCGACCTTGTGCAGCAACGAGTTCGCGACGCCGAACTCCGGGTCCAGTACGAACGAGAACAGCACGCCCTGCGCCGCCGCGGACACCACGAACGGCACGAACACCAGTGTCCGGTAGAGCCCGATCAACGCGATCTTCCGGTCCAGCGCGATCGCGATCGCCAGGCCCGCGACCACACTCAGCGGAACGTAGAGCACCGTGTAGACGACTGTGTGCGAGACGGCCGAGCCGAACGACGGGTCCTTCAGCAGCGCCTTGTAGTTCGCGAGCCCGACCCATTCGCTCGGCGATACCAGATCGTTGACCTGGAACGACAGCAGCAACGACCACAGCACCGGTACGACGCTGAGCCCGAGGATCAGCAGCACCGACGGGCTCACGAACGCCCAGCCGGTCGCACCCTCGCCGCGAGTCCGGCGCTTGGCCGCCCGGCTCCGCGGATCGACGGTGAATGTCCCGACCACACTGGCCATCAGTTCGGCACCGCCAGCACCTGGTTGCACTGGTCGACGGCCTGCTTCAACGCGTCCGCCGGACTACGTTTTCCGAGCAGTACGGCGGCGATCGCCTCACCCAGGTGCTGGGAGATCTGCGGGTACGCGGTGATCGTCGGCCGGACCTTGGCGGTGTCGAGCGCCTTCACGAACACGTCCAGCCCGTTCGTCTCCGCCGAATGCTTCTTCCAGGCCGGCAGGTCCGCGGTCGCCTTGGTGATCGGCAGGCTGCCGCCCTTGATGTCCCACTGGATGTCCTGCGCGGGGTCGGCGAGCCAGGTGACGAACTCGGTGGCCGCCTGCACCTTGGCCTTCCCGTTGTCGAAGATCGTCCAGGTGTCCGGCCCGGAGATCGTCACCGGCTTGCCCGAGTACGACGGCAGCGGGACCACGCCGTACTCGATGCCGGTTTCCTTGATTTCCGGGAGCTGCCAGGGGCCGGTGGCAACCATTCCCATCCGGCCGCCGAGGAACACCTGGTACAGCTGCTCGCTGCCCGGCTTGGGATCGACGTACAGCGACTTGTCGGTCCGCAGCCGATCGAGCGTCTCCAGGGCCTTCGTACCGACCGAGTCGAAGCCGACCTTCTTCCCGTCGCCGCTGACCACGTCGCCGCCGAGATCCCAGATCATCGGCCAGATCCGCCAGACCGTGTCCTCGTCGCCGACGCCCGGCCAGCCGGTGCCGAAGACGCCCTTCGCGGAGTTCGTCAACTGCTTGGCAGTGGCCACGAAGTCGTCCCAGGTCCAGCCGTCCTTCGGCGGCGCGACACCGGCCGCGGTGAACAGCTTCTTGTTGTAGACGACGCACAGCGAGTCCAGCAACGCGGGCGCGGCCCGGACCTTGTCCTTCACGCTGACCGCGTCCTTCGCGGCCGGCCAGTAGTCGTCGATCTTCAGCTTGCCGGTGAGGTCGGCGACCTTGGGGCTCTTGGTCAGGCTGGCGAGGTCCGACCCGAAGATGTACGCGATGTCCGGGTAGGACCCCGCTGCCAGTCCTGCGGTGACCTTCTGCAGCATGCTGTCCGCGGTCACCCCGCCGCCTCCGCCGACCACCTTGATCTTCGGGTGCGACTGGTTGAAGGCGCTGATCAGCGAGTCGATCGCGGCCTTGCCGAGATCCACCTGGCCGTGCCACAGATCGAGGGTGACGACACCGTTCGCGTCGGCGCCCTCGTCGTCGTTCTTGCCGCAGGCACCGAGGGCACCGACGGCGGTCACGGCCGCTGCCGCGCGCAGGACGTCGCGACGGGACA
>DASSDE010001265.1:0-2752 GCA_035697365.1 Kribbella sp.
GTCACGACCCTCGACCTGAGCGCGCCGACGCCGGTGCGCCCGGTCCTGCTCGCCGCGCTCGCCGCGGCCCAGAACGGCGGCGGCCGGCCGGTGCTCGCCGTCACCGCCACGTTCCGCGAGGCCGAGGAGCTCACCGAGTCCCTGCAGTGTCTCGTCGAGGAGCCCGGCACCGTCGCGTACTACCCGGCCTGGGAGACGCTTCCGCACGAGCGCCTGTCGCCGCGTTCCGACACAGTCGGCCGGCGGCTGGCCGTGCTGCGCCGGCTCGTGCATCCCGATCCGTCCGACGAGACAACGGGGCCGATCCGGATCCTGGTCGCGCCCGTTCGTTCGGTGCTGCAGCCGCAGGTCGCGGGACTCGCGGACCTGAAGCCGGTGCAGCTGCACGTCGGCGACACCGTCGAGCTCGAGGACGTCGTCGAGCGGCTGGCCGCCGCGGCGTACCACCGGGTCGACCTGGTCGAGCGCCGGGGCGAGTTCGCGGTCCGCGGCGGCATCATCGATGTGTTCCCGCCGACCGAGGAGCACCCGCTGCGGGTGGACTTCTTCGGCGACGACGTCGAGGAGGTCCGCTACTTCGCGGTCGCCGACCAGCGGTCCCTGGAGATCGCCCCGCACGGTCTGTGGGCGCCGCCCTGCCGCGAGTTGCTGCTGACCGACGAGGTCCGCGCGCGGGCCGGCGTACTGGCCAAGGAACACCCCGAGCTGGCCGAGCTGTTCGACAAGCTCGCCGAGGGCCACGCGGTCGAGGGCATGGAGTCGCTGGCACCGGTCCTGGTCGACGAGATGGAGCTGCTGGTCGACCTGATGCCGGCCGGCGCGCACGTCGTTGTCAGCGACCCGGAGCGGGTCCGTGCACGGGCGCACGACCTGGTGGCGACCAGCCAGGAGTTCCTGGAGGCGTCCTGGGCGGCGGCCGCCGGTGGTGGCGAGGCGCCGATCGACCTCGGCGCGGCGGCGTACATGTCGCTCGGTGACGTCCGGTCGCATGCTCTGGGCAAGGGCCTCGCGTGGTGGAGCCTGTCGCCGTTCGCGGCGGCACCGGTCGACGATCCCCGCGAGCTGCGGGACTCGATGGGCGAGCGGGTCGCGTTCGACATCGACACCGAGGCCGGCGCGGTGACCAGCAGGATCCTCGACGTCCACGAGGTCGACCCGTACCGCGGGGAGACCGGTGCGGCGACCGAGGACATCCGCGGCTGGCTGCGGGACGGCTGGCGGGTCGTCTGCGTCACCGAAGGACACGGCCCCGCGCAGCGCCTGGCCGAGGTGTTCTCCGAGGCGGAGCTGCCGGCGCGGGCGGTCGAGGGCATCGAGGAGATCCCCGAGCCCGGCGTCGTGCTGATCTCGCAGGGCCAGCTCGACCACGGGTTCATTGCCGAGGGCATCAAGTTCGCGGTGCTCACCGAGAACGACCTGGCCGGTCAGCGCTCGGCGGCCGAACGCCGTTCGGCGCAACGGATGCCGTCCCGGCGGAAGAAGACGATCGACCCGCTCGAGCTGCAGCCCGGCGACCACGTCGTGCACGAGCAGCACGGTGTCGGCCGGTACGTGGAGATGATGCAGCGGACCGTCGGCACCGGCACGCAGAAGGCCACCCGGGAATACGTGGTCATCGAGTTCGCGCCGAGCAAGCGCGGCCAGCCGGGTGACCGGTTGTACGTCCCGACCGACCAGCTCGACCAGGTCACGCGGTACGTCGGCGGCGAGCAGCCGACCCTGGACAAGATGGGCGGCGGCGACTGGGCCAAGCGCAAGGGCCGCGCCCGTAAGGCGGTCCGGCAGATCGCCGGGGAGCTGATCAAGCTCTACGCGGCGCGCCAGGCCACCAAGGGCCACGCGTTCGCCAAGGACACCCCGTGGCAGCGCGAACTCGAGGACGCGTTCCCGTTCGTCGAGACGCCCGACCAGCTCTCCACCATCGACGACGTCAAGCACGACATGGAACGCGTCATGCCGATGGACCGGATCGTCTGCGGTGACGTCGGGTACGGCAAGACCGAGATCGCCGTCCGGGCCGCGTTCAAGGCGGTGCAGGACGGCAAGCAGGTCGCCGTACTGGTGCCGACGACGCTGCTCGTACAGCAGCACTACGCGACCTTCGCCGAGCGGTACGCCGCGTTCCCGGTGACCGTCGCACCGCTGTCGCGGTTCCAGACCGACAAGGAGGCCAAGGCCACCATCGACGGCCTGGCCGACGGCTCGATCGACGTGGTGATCGGGACGCACCGGCTGTTCAGCGGCGAGGTCGCGTTCAAGGACCTCGGCCTGGTGATCGTCGACGAGGAGCAGCGGTTCGGCGTCGAGCACAAGGAGCAGCTGAAGCGGCTGCGGACCGCCGTCGACGTACTGACGATGTCCGCGACACCGATCCCGCGGACGCTGGAGATGTCGATCACCGGGATCCGCGAGATGTCCACGATCGCCACCCCGCCGGAGGAGCGGCACCCGGTGCTGACGTTCGTCGGCGCGTACGACGAGCACCAGGTGACCGCCGCCATCCGGCGCGAGCTGCTCCGCGAAGGCCAGGTCTTCGTCGTGCACAACCGGGTGAACACGATCGAGAAGGCCGCCGCGCGGATCCGCCAGCTGGTGCCGGAGGCGCGGGTGACGGTCGCGCACGGCCAGATGAACGAGCACACCCTGGAGCAGGTCATCCAGGGCTTCTGGGAGAAGCAGTCCGACGTGATCGTGTGTACGACGATCGTCGAGTCCGGGATCGACATCTCGAACGCGAACACGATGATCATCG
>DASSDE010001266.1:0-4421 GCA_035697365.1 Kribbella sp.
AGAACGAAGTGGACCTGTTGCTGATGCGGTCCGCGATCACGCAGGTAACCGGTCTCATCGATAGTGGCACCGGATCGGCTACGGACCTTCGGTCGTCGGATGACTTCGAGACAAGGCTCTGTTCTGCTTCACTCGGCGCCCGACAGTTGGCCGTTGGCGTCGTCGATCGCGCTCTGACCTGCGTCGGCGGGGCCGGTTATATGACCGACCATCCACTAGCAACGCTGTACCGCGATGTCCGCGCCGGCGGCCTCCTCCGGCCGTACTCGTTCCTTGAGGGGCCAGGGCTGCTCGGGACGTGGCGGCTTGACCGGCCTAGCCAACAGGACGCGCAGTGAGCCCGCCGGCCGTGGGGTCCTCGGCGCCGACTCTCGCAAGTCGCCTTCGGCGGCAGGCGCTGTGGTCGGCCGAGCTGTTGCTGATTGGAGTCGGCCTCGATCTGGGCCTGTATCCATTGCTCGACGGTGTACGGCGGACTTCCGAGGAGCTGGCCGATGCGTCGGGCATCGACGGCCGCTATGCGCGGGAATGGCTGGAACAGCAGGCCGTGGCCGGGATAGTGGAGGTCGATGAGGAAACGGGCAGCTTCGGGCTCCCACCTGGTCATGCTGACGTACTCCTCGATCCGGGCTGCAGCAGCTATGCGACCGCCGCGTGTGTCCGGCCGTTGCAGGCGATGTTCCGGCTGCGGGCCGAGCTGGCGCGCGCGTACCGATGCGGAACCGGACTGGACTCGCAACTGCTCGGCGACTTCCACGGCGGCGAGCTCAACACGTCGCTGATCCGTGGCGGCTTCCTGCCGTGGCTGTTGACAGCACTGGCGGCCGGCGACCGCTCGGCGACGGACGTGACATGCGTGGTCGACATCGGGTGTGGCACCGGTGAGTCGAGTCTGGCGATGGCGCGAGGACTGTCCGGTGCGAGTGTCCTCGGAGTCGACATCGACGGATCGGCGCTGGCTCGGGCAGAGAGCCGTCGAGCTGGCACCGCGCATGGGTCGAGAGTCCGGTTCGTCCACGCCGACATCACCAAGGCAGAGCTCCAACCGGCCGATCTCGTGTGCATCCTGGACATGTTGCATGAGGCTCCTGACCCGCTGGCGGTACTCACATCGGCCAGGCGGCTGGTCCGCGACGGCGGTGCGGTCGTCGTTCTGGAGCCACGCGCCGGGGAGGCCTTCAGGCCGAACGGAGACGACAACGAGCGGTTCCTCTACTGCTGCAGTCTCCTGCACTGCCTACCACTGGCGCGTGCCTCCGGCGGGTCCGTCGAGCCGACCGGTGCAGTGCTCCGACCCGCCACGGTACGGCGTCTGGCCCGGGCCGCGGGCTTCACAAGGTCGCGAACCGTCGAGCCGCCGCTGCGGCCGGACGGACCACGGCAGCACATGAACCACCGGATGTACCTGCTGGAGGAAGGCTGATGACGATGTCGGATGCACCGGCCCGGGCACTGCTGGACGCGTGCGAGGAGAAGGGCATCGCACTGTGGGCGCACGACGGGCAGTTGCGGTACCGCGCTCCGCGTGGTGTGCTCGATCCGGACCTGCTGCACGAGCTGGCGAAGTACAGGACTGAGCTTCTCCAGGTGCTCGAGGCACTGAACGGGCCTGCGGTCCAGGGTGATCCTGCGGCGCCCTTCGCGCTGACCATCATGCAGTCTGCCTACCTTCTTGGCCGGGGTGACCAGCTTCCGTTTGGCGGGGTGGGTTGTCACGGCTACGGCGAGCTGAGCGCGTCGGAGATCCTGCCCGACCGGTTGGAACGAGCGTTCCGGGTCGTCATCGGCCGCCACCCCATGCTGCGTACTGTGATCGATCCCCGCGGTACGCAGCAGCTCCTGCCGAATCCCCGTCCGTTCGTGCTCGAAGTCGCCGATCTGCGGTCGGCCACATCAGTCGAGGCCGAACAAGAGCTCATCCGGGTCCGCGACAAGCTGAGCCACCGCACCTACCGGGCCGGCGACTGGCCGCTGTTCGGTCTGCACCTGACCCGGACACCGGGCGAGGACGTGGCGCACCTGTCGATCGACTTCCTGGTGGCGGATTTCGTCAGCCTGCAGATCATCCTCGCCGAGCTGGAAGCGGAGTACCTCGCGCCCGGCACACTGAGTTCGAGCGGTCCAGACGCCCAGTTTGCTGACTACGTGCGACACGTCGCCGCGACGCGACGGTCTGCGGCCTACACCAGGGACCAGGCCTACTGGCTCGCCGCGGCGGAAAAGTTGCCCCCGGCACCGGCTCTGCCCATCCACCCGGCCTCGTCATCACCGAAACGCTTCGGCCGGCGCAGTCTGACCCTGACGAGCTCCGAGCGGAACCGGCTCGCTGACCGAGGCGGCCGGCACGGGCTGACGCTGAACGCCGTCCTGCTCGCCTGCTACGCCGATGCGATCCGGCGTACCTCGAGCAGTCCGGCCTTCACGCTCAACCTGACCGTTCTCGACCGCTCGCACCTCGACGGCGAGATGACTCGAGTCGTTGGTGACTTCACCCGGAATCTGCTGCTCGCGGTCGACGCTCCCGGCACCGCTCCGTTCGCCACCTGGGCGGCCCGGTTGCAGGACCGGTTGCTGGAAGGCCTCGGGCACGGCTGCTACGAGGGTGTCGACCTGCTCCGTGAGCTTCGGCAGCGCGATCCGGGATCGAAGCCGATGTTCCCGGTGGTGTTCACCTCGAGCATCGGGTCCGGGGGAGCGCCGGCACAAACGAGTTACCTGCGCTTGCGGGACGGCATCAGCCAGACACCACAGGTATGGCTGGACTGTCAGGTGATGGAGACGGCCGACGGTCTGGTGATCAACTGGGATTATCGCGAGCATGCTGTGGCGGGCGAGGCGCTGGAACGGATGCACGACCGGTTCGCGCAGCACATCCGGTCCCTGGCCAGTCCGGAGGCGGCGGGAGACTGTGAATGGACCTGCCCCGTTGCGTCTGAGCCCATCGACGGGCTCAGACGGTCCCTCGTCGAGAACCACCTTCGGAGGCTGCCTGGAGTGGCCGATGCGATGCTGCTGGACGACTCGGAGACCGGCTCCGACGGTCTGGTCGCTGCGCTGCTCGCGGAGGCCGGACCGGGTGACGAGGCTGCGGCTCGCGCGGAGGGGCCGTCGGCCGCAGAGTTGTCTGCTGAGGCGATTGTCTCGGCTCGCTCGCTCCGCGCGACGGCCGACGACGCAGCCATGATCCGCTTCGCCGACACGCTGGACCGGGCAGCCCTGCTGCAGATGATGCGGTGCTTGTCTGAGCGCGGGCTGTTCGTCGGGCGAGGCGCCGAACATACGCTACCGGAGATTCTGTCCGCGGCCAACGTGTCTGCGGCGCATCAGCGGCTGATCCGGCGATGGCTGCGAGCTCTGGTGGGGAACGATCTGCTCGAGCGCACCGCGACCGGATACCGTTGCCTGCAAGCCGTATCGCCGGCCGATTGCGAAGCAGGCTGGGCCGCGGTCGAGTCCGATACTCCGGTCGTTGAGAACCGGTCCGAGCTGATCGAGTTCTTCCGATCGACCGGCGCCGTGCTGCCGGAGCTGCTCGACGGGAGCCTGAACCCGTTGGACCTGCTCTTCCCGCAGGCCCGGACCGAGATCCACGAAGTCGCGTACGGCGCGATGTTCACCAGCCGCTACCTCAACCAGCTGCTGTCGAAAATTGCCCGGCGGTTGTGCACCGGGCCAAGTGGATCGGCACCCAGAGTCCTTGAGGTGGGGGCCGGCGTCGGCGGGACCACGGCCGGTCTCGTGCGAGAACTCGCCGGAATCGACCTGGAGTACACGTTCACCGACGTGTCGCAGTTCTTCCTGAACAATGCCAGGCGCACGTTCGCCGATGATGCGCGGTTGCGCTTCGGGCTGCTCGACCTGAACGCGGATCCGGTTGCCGCCGGGTACCGGCCGAACAGCTACGACCTCGTCGTTTGTGCGAATGTCCTGCACTATGCCGAGAACGTCGGCGCCGCATTGGGCAGGCTGCGCGAGCTCCTTCGTCCCGGCGGTCGGCTCCTGATGATCGAGGCGACCCGGGACAGCTACCAGATCATGACGTCGATGGAGTTCCTGTTCGACGAGACCTCCCAGCACTTCACCGATGCCCGGGCCGGTAACGACCAGCTGTTCCTGACAACGGATGAGTGGCTGACCGCTCTCGGTGGGGCCGGAGCAGACGACGTCGCCTGCGTACCTGCGGCGGATCCGGTCACCGAGCGGATCGGCATGCAGGTCTTCGTCGCCCGGTTCAAATCTGACCAGGCCCGGATCGAGCCGGCCGGCGTGGCTGCGGTCGTCGCAGCGGAGTTCCCGGGCCAGTGGCCCGGCCTGGAGGTCGTCGTACTTGATGATCTCGGCGATCCGGCGAAGCGATCCGCCGCGGTGGCGGGTGTACGGGCCGCCGTCGCGTCTGCGACGGTCCCGCGGGCGGTGAACGA
>DASSDE010001267.1:0-6764 GCA_035697365.1 Kribbella sp.
GAACTAACCCCTCCACTCCTTCCGCCGAGTCGTGGATTTCGGCTGAGATCTCGCACCACTTTCCACGACTCGACGCAGGGGTGCCGAACCATTTGCCACGACTCGGCGGGCTGTGGATAAGTCGGGATGCTGGGGTGGGAAGTTGGGGACAATCGTGGGGTGTTCACTGCAGCGCAGGCGCGGGCAGCCGGGATGTCACGAGGGGTGCTGCGCAGTGCGCAGTACCGGCGTGTGCTCGGCTCCGTGTACGTCGACGGGCCGATCGCCGTGACGCCCCGGGTACAGGCAGAGGCCGCCCTGCTCTTGGCGCCCGGTGCGGTCGTCAGCCACCACAGTGCCCTGAGCCTGTGGTCCGCGAACGCCCGCGCCGACGAGGTCGTCCACGTGTCCGTACGGCGCGAACCGCGGCTGGTCCTGCCACGTGTGCGCGGGCTGTGCGTGCACGAAGTACAGCATCTTGAGCATGCGTTACGTGACGGCCTGCCGCTGACGCCACCGGAGCGTACGTTTGTGGACCTCGCGCCGTACAGCAATCTCAACGACCTCGTGGCTGCCGGCGATGCTCTGGTACGTCGGACCGAGCTCGAGCCGCAGGACCTGGTCGAGGCCGCAGCGCAGGCGATCGGGGTCCGCGGCGTCCGGCTCGCGCGCCAGGCGTCGGCCCTGGTGCGCGCCGGTGTCGACTCGCCGATGGAATCTCTTCTGCGGCTGACGATCGTCCAGGGCGGCCTGCCCGAGCCCGAGATCGGTTTCGTGATCTACGACGCCGCGGGTGGCTGGCTGGCACAGCCGGATCTTGTCTACCCCGACGAGTGGACGGCGATCGAGTACGACGGAAAACACCACCTGAAGGACCCACGTCAGTGGCGACTCGACATCCGCCGCCGAGAGAACCTCGAACGCGAAGGCTGGTTGGTCCGCGTCGTGACCGCCCACGACCTCCTCAACATGCCCGACGCCCTGGTGGGCCGCATCGCCGGGGACCTCCGCGCCCGCCGCCACCGCCACGCCGCCTGACGCCACCTCGCGCCACCGCCGAGTCGTGGCAAATGGCTCCGCACCCCTGCGCCGAGTCGTGGATTTTGGCGCAGAAACGGGACCACTTTCCACGACTCGACGGGTTAGTGGGTTTCGTCGAAGCGGCCGAGTTCGTTGAGGCTCCAACAGGATGCGCCGTCGGAACGCGGACGGCGACTCGCCCGCGGCCGCCCCGATCAACCGGTCGCAATGGAACCGCGACAGATGTACCCGCCCGGCCGGCCCGGCGCCGGACACCGGGTCGCACGGCCCGCTCAGGCCGGCCGCGACCACCGCTACGAACTCCTCGAACACATCCGCCATGCCCACCACTGTGCCCCGCCGCGCCCCGGTCGTACTTGATCGAAAATTGCGCTGGTTGGCGGAGTACTCCGCAATGTGTAGTAGCGTGCCGAGCGGAGGAGGCCCCCAATGGACACGAGTCAGTTGCTCAAAGGTGTGCTCGATCTGGCGGTGCTGGCCGTCCTGCGCGACGGCGACGGATACGGGTACGACGTGCTCCGCCGACTGCGCGCCGCCGGGCTGGAGGATGTCGCAGACGCGTCTGTGTACGGGACACTCCGGCGACTGTTCCAGGCCGGCGCACTGACCTCGTACGTGCAGCCGAGCGAGGAAGGCCCACACCGGAAGTACTACGGGCTGAACAAGACCGGCCGTGAGCTGCTGGCCCACTCCACCGAGACCTGGAACCACTTCGCCGGCGCCATGTCGCTGCTCCTGCTGGAGAAGGAGGCAGCGTGAACACCGGCGCGGCAGCCATCTACCTCGAGCAGATCCGGGCCCAGCTGAGCGACCTGCCGCCGGGCGAGCTCGAGGACGTACTGCAGGACGTCAGCGGCCATCTCAGCGAGGTGGCGGACGAGTTCGGCACCGAACCTACGATCGCCGACCTGCAGGCACGCCTCGGCACTCCGGAGCAGTACGCCGACCAATTGCGGACCGCCGCGGGCTATCCACCGCGCCAGCCGCAGAAGGACGATCTGGACGCGGGCTGGAACGCGCTGCGCTGGGGTCTGATCGCGGCCACCGTCGGGCCGTTCTTCGTCGCGGTCGCGATCTTCGCGTGGTCGCGGACGGAGACGTCGTTCTTCGGCCTGCTCGGGTTCGGCGTGCTGTTCGTGGCGGCGTTCTTCGGCGTCCTGGCCTTGCACGGGAAGCATCCGCGCGTGGTCCTGCAGACTCCGTACGGCGCCCGCGCCGCCACTGCCATCCGCGGCTGGATCGACCAGATCCCTCCGAACGTCCGGCACGAGCTGGTGACGATCGGCCAGCCGATCTGGTGGGTGGCGCGCGGGATGATCGGCGCGGGCGGGTTCTTCGCGCTGTTCGGCGCGCCGGCGGTGACGGTCGTCGGGGCGCTCGCCGGCGCGGTGGTGTCGATCTGGATCGGCCGCCGCACGCAGCAGGACGGCCGCTGGCTGTGGTACGTCGTGCCGCTGAACGTGGTTGCCGCGATCGCGGTACCGGCGTTCCTCGCGGCGGCGTACATGGGCGCGTCGTTCGGCTTCCTGGACACGTACGGCACCCGGCACGGCGGCTCGGCGTACAACCCGCCGGACAACGGTCTGCGGCTGAACGGCACGCCGATCTCGAACGTCTACCCGTTCGATGCCCAGGGCAAGCAGGTCTCGGTCCGGCTGTACGACGACGACGGCAACCCGATCGACCTGGAGCTGCGGGACTGCCGCGCCTTGTACGGGCAGACGCGGCGCGAGGGGACGAGCAACCTGTTCCCGCAGCCCGTGGTCGTGCCCGACGAGAACGGTGTCGTCACCGACGAGGAGAACTGCAAGGACACCACAAAAGCCCCGTTCACCCCACCGCAGGTGCCCCCCACGCTCGCGCCTCCCACGGTGACACCGCAACCGACAAGGCCGTCGACTCCGCACGGCACACCGTCCGCCACGCTGCCCGTGAAGCCGACCCGTTAAGGCTCGCTGACCGACGCTGCTGCCACCTGCCGGTAGGTGTACCCGAGTCGTCGGTAGACCGCGATCGCTGCCGCGTTGTTCCTGTCCACCATCAACGCAACCCGGCCGTGCCGCTTCACCAACTCAGCAGTCACGAACCCGCACACCTGCCGCGACAATCCCTTGCCCCGAGCAACAGGACTGGTCGCGACGCCCGCCAGAAACCCAACCCCCGGCGCACTCCACGCATCCGCCGCGATACTGAGCAGCTCACCACGATCGCCCCGCACCGCAGCCCATCGCCGTACGCCAGACCGCCCCGGCCACGCGTACGAAGAAGGCGACGCCTCGCGCAGCACCGCCTCCACACCGCCGTCCCCGTCGAGCCAGGCCGCGGTAGTGGTCACGTCCGGTACCCGGTCCGCATCCATCCACCCGAACGCCGCAGAGAACGTCAGCCCAGGCACCCGTACCGCCAGTTCGCGGATCAACTTCTCATCCCCGAACGGCCGGTACGACGGCCCAATCTCGCCCAGTACGCGCCCAACGAGCGGAGCCGCATCGTCGACGGACCCGACAACGGCGAGCCGGTCGTGCTTCGACACGTCCGGTGACGCGACGGCTACCGCCGTACCGGCAGTCCAGGCTCGTACGCCGGCGCCGAACCACTGCGCCGCCCACGAGATGATCGAGTCGCCCGCACTCACCAGCTCCAGCTCGGCCGGTATCCTGATCTCACGCACGATCAGACGGTAGTCAATCCGCCCGCTGGATCGCGTACGGGACCAGATGCCGGTACCCGCGGACGGCAACCCGGCGGAGCCGGTGGATCGCGTACGCGGCGTGGCCGTCGAGCGCCGCGGCCAGCTCACGGTCCGCGAGCACCCGCCCCGGCTTGCACTCCGTGGTGAGCCGGGCGGCCAGGTTGACCACCTCGCCGTACACGTCACCGAGCCGGATCAGGATCGTCCCGTACGCGAGCCCGATCCGCAGCTCCGGCAGCTCCGCGTCCGCGATCACCGCGTCCTGCAGCGCCAGCGCGACCGCGGCGCCCTGTGCGGCGGTGTCGGCGACGAACAGCACCTCGTCGCCCATCGACTTGATCACGCGGCCACCGTTCAGCGCGACCACGTCCGCGGCCATGCCCTCGAACCGCTCGATCAGCTGCCCGAGCTCGACCTCGGTGAGCCGCCGGGTCAGCCGCGTGTAGCTGACGATGTCCGCGAACCCGACCGCCCGTACGCCGCGGGCGAGCTGGTCCGATCCGGCCATCGCGCGCCCGGCAGCCGCAGCCAGATGCCGGCGCCAGACGTACGTCTGCAGTCGCTCCATCGCCGGCAGCAGCTGTCCCGCGACCTCGATCGACTCGTCCGCGGACAGCTTCGTACCGTCGAGGAACTGCAGGAACATCGCCGCTTGCCAGGACGCCAGCCGGGACTGGGTCTGGCCGAACTTACGGGCCAGCGACGACTCCATCTCGGGCTCGATGAACCCGTCGTCCTCGAGCGCCGCAACGAGCCGCAGCGCCTCGACGTCGCCGTCGGTGAACGCCACCTCGCCGTCCGGTACGGTCGCGAAGCCGAGCGCGTGCCACATCCGCTCGGCGCGCTCGATCGAGATCCCGGCCCGCTCCGACACCTGTGCGCGGGTGAACTTCCGCTCGCCGCCGAGCAGGGTGCGCTCGAAGTCGCCCTGCAGTCCGGCGAGGTCAGGGTCAGGAGCCACCGCGGCGCTCGGCGATGGTGGCGTCGATGGCGTCCCGGAACGCCGGCAGCCGCCGGGTCAGGTCGTCGAACTTCTCCCGGGTGAAGTGCAGCAGCTGCAGCCGCGACTTCGCCGTGACGGTTGCCGTCCGCAACGTGTTCTTCCGGACCGCGACCACGCCGGCGATGTCGCCCGGCCCGAGCTCGGCGATCTCGGTGCCCTTCTCCCGGACCGCCGCCGTACCGCTGAGGATCAGGTACGCCGCGTCCGGTGCGGTCTGCTCCAGGATCAGCGACCAGCCCGCCGGTACCGACACCTCCTCGCCGGCGCGGAAGATGTCCCTGATGTCCCGCCCGGACAGATCCGCGAACAGCGGCAGGTCCCGCGGGGACGTTCTACCCAGTGCCACGTCGATCCTCCTCGTCGGCCCTGTCGGCGAGTTGCCCGCCGGGCCCGGCGGTCCGCCGATGTTTCCAGTCGGTAACTCTAACGTCTCGGCCGCGGCGCGGTCACTCCGCGTCCGAAAACTGTTGCCAGGAGCGAGTTTCGCGGAGGCGTGGGGTCAGGCGGCACGGCGGCGGCGACGGGTGCGGTTGGTACGGCGGCGGACAGGACGGCGGGGGCCCACCAGGCGAGGACCGGCGAGGCGGTCTTCGAGGCGGCGGGCCTCGCGGCGGATCGGCTGCGCGACGTACTCACCGAGGATCAGGCCGGCTGCCAGCGCGACGCCGATGGCGACCGCGGTGGTGAGGCTCACGATCCCGAAGATGTTGCCGCGCGCCATCAACTCGTACAGGCCGCGGTAGATGGTCAGGCCGGGCAGCAACGGGATCGATCCGGCGACGACCACGACCAGCGGCGGTACGCCGGTCCGCCGGCCGCTGGAGTACCCACCAAGGCCGACCACGAACGCGGCCGCCGCGGTGGACCAGGCAGGCCCGAACGACGCCCTCGTCATCAGCGTGAACACCAGCGACGCCAGGGCGCCCATCACCGCGACGGGAAGCAGCGCACGCAGTGGTGCGTACGAGGCGTACGCGAAGGCGACCGCCATCACCGAACCCGAGATGACCATGATCGGGAGGTTCGCGAGCTGGATCGCCTGCGGTTCGATGCCGACGTTGAGACCGAACCTCAACCCGAGGGCGAGGCCGAGCGAGACGCCCGCGATGATTCCGCCGGTGAGCAGCATCGCCTCGAGACTGCGAGCCGCGGCGGTCACGTAGTACCCGGTGATGGCGTCCTGGACGGCACCGGTGAGGGCGATCCCGGCCAGCAACATAATGATGCCTGCGGCAACTACCAGAGACGGTTTCACCGGTGCGTGCACGGCGTACAGCACCAGGGCGACCGCGGTCGCGACGAAGGCGCCGGCGACCTGCTGGTAGAACGCGGGCAGCCGTTGGCGGTTGAACCAGCGGTTGTTCAGGTCGATCACGATCGCGGTCAGTACGGCCAGCAGCGTGATCAGCCAGCCACCGCCGAGCAGGAGCGTGGCGCCACCGGCCATCGCGCCCCACGCGAGCACCGCGCTCCACCGAGGGTACGGCGGCCCCGCGGAGGTGATCCGGGCCAGGTCGCGGGACGCCTCTTCGCGGGTCAGGTCACCGCGGGCGAGCCGACGTACCAACTGGTCGACGTCGGTCAGCCGGGAGAAGTCCTGCGACCGGTACCGGACCAGGCGGATGTGGGTCTCGGGCGCGACGTCCGGTGCCTCTTGGTACGAGACCGCCATCGACGTGAACGTGATGTCGACCTCGCACCCGCGCAACCCGCCGGCCGCGGCGACACCGAGGATCGTGGCGGTAGCGTCCGCCGTACCGGCGCCGCTGGACAGCAACACCTCACCGACCCGCAACGCCAGGTCGATAGTGGCGTAGACCTCCCGCTGCTCCTCAGGCTCCATCTACCAACCGGTGGGCCATGGCGAGGTCGGTGATGAGGATGTTGACCCAGCCGCCGAGCAGCGCAGCGCGGATCGCGGAGTACTTGCGGTCGCCGCCGGCCACGCCGATCCGGCGCGGCACCGCCAGCAGTTCCTTCGCGGTCACCCCGATGACCCGTTGGTCGAACGTCGAGCGCACCAGCTTTCCCTCTTCGTCGAAGAACCGG
>DASSDE010001268.1:0-5041 GCA_035697365.1 Kribbella sp.
CTCCGGCGACACGCAACCGGTACCGCACGAGCACATCGATCCCGAGGCCACCCAGCAGATCCCGCACCAACACATTGACCCTGAAGCCACCCAGCAGGTCCCGCACCAGCCTGTTGATGCTGAGGGGCATGAGGGAGGCGAGGGGAAGAAGGAGCCGTACGTCGCGTCGGGTACGCCGAACTGGCGCGAGATCATCAAGGACGAAGACATCGAGGTGCAGGAGCCGACGGAGCGCTCCCGGCGAGGGAGGCGGTGGGTCAAGAACAACCCGCTGGCGGAGCGTTTCGGGCCCAAGGAACACACGCTGGACAGGGAACTGGGCCTTGAGAAGATGTCGATGTACGGAGACCCGGGCGTGCCGCGAGGTGAGCGGGATTGGGTGCGGTACAACCCGATGGACGAAGGCGGGAAGCATCAGGCTGCGCTCGAGCAGAACGTCGGACCGGAGCCGTTGCTGACCGTGCACCAATGGAAGAACCTGGTGAACCCGAACCATGCCAAGGGCTGGGTCGAGTTCAAGATGAACTGCTCCGCCGTGACGCGCGCCGTGGTGGACATCATCCAGGGCCGTCGCATCCGGATCGCGGACGGTGACTTCAAGAAGAGCCCACTGGACAAGACGACACCGTGGCCCGGCGACTACGACGACACCTACGAGTGGATGGGCGTTCGCGGCCCCGGGTATCGCATGGACCGGCACCTGCCGCCGGGCCATCCGGATCCGGCCGCACACCTACAGGCGTTCACAGACAACGCATACCACTCCGTAGAGGCGGGGCTGAAGGGCCGTCCACCGGGCACAGTTGCCGCGATCTGCGTTCGATGGGCGCCCGACGGCGGACACTGGTTCGCGGCGTACGTCGACCCGCACGGGAACGTCCGCCACCTCGATGTGCAGCAGTCGCCCGCGGCGATCGACGCTCCGTGGCCGCAGAAGTACGACGGCCAGCTGGAGCGTCTCGAATACACGATTCGTGAGCCGGACGGCGACTGGGAGGGCGCGAACTCTGCCGACCCGCAGTCGACCTGGTGACCCCCGGACCGGACAAGGAGCGTCAATGAGCGACCATCACGACACCGACCAAGCGGCGGCAGCGCGTACCGTGCTCGCCGTCTGGCTGGCGCAGCACTCGCTGGCGCCGGACAGCTGGACCGCCGACGGGCTACGGCAGTGGAACTGCACACCACTCGACGAGTGGCTGGCCTTCGTTCCGCCGTTCCCCGGCAACCAGGTGTTCCTGGTCAACGACCAGACCGTGTTCGACTACGCCCCCAGCCAATTCAGCCCCGCCGCTGCCCTCGCCGCAGCCCGCGCCGCAAAGGCACAGCCATGACCAGCGAACTGGACTACGTGCCCGGGTTGGACGCGACCACCGACAAGGCGCTGATCATCGAGCAGCATCGGCCGGTGATCGGCCTGTCGACGTGGCTGCTCGACGCGGCGGTGGCTGCCGAGCGCGGTGATCGCGAACTGCAGTTGATGAGCACGCAGGATTCGCGCATCACCGATGCCGTACGAACGCAGCTGCTCACCGACGGCACCCGATGGATCGTCAAAGGACCGAACGCGCACTACGACGGCCTGACCGGCGCCGAGGTCGCGTGGGACGGCGCTCAGTTCGCGCAGGTCGGTGGTGACGACGCACCGCGGCTGACCCAAGACTGGCTCGCGAAGCCGGAGACGGTTGCCACGTCGCTGCAAGTCGTTGCTCGCGTACGGTACCCAGCAGCCGAATCCGCCGTCGTCGGTCACTCCACCGCGTTCCTGATCGAGAACCTCGCCGGCGCTCCACCGGCCGGCTGGGGAACCGAGGAGCCGGTCAGTCAGCTCTGGAACCCGGAAGAACTCACCACGTTCTGCCGACGCTGGGCTCCACGCAGCACCCTTCTCACCGTGACCGGTACTGCGCCGACTCAAAACAATCGCCCAGCCAACGGCGTCATCGAGATCGACGTCCGGCCCGCCGGACTGGAGGAGACCACGACGATCGTCGTCGGGCAGGGCGGTTCCAGCGCGCCGACCCCGGACGATCTCCTGCCGGTACTGCGTGAATTCACGGAGCGCTTCGAGGTCGTCTCCACGCTCTTCCTCGCCGCCGGTACTGCACCCGACACCTGCACCCTGCCTCACTACACCGGCTTTCCCGGCCCGATCGGGCTGGTCCTGGGAGCCGAGGGCCGGGCCTCGCTCGGACCGGAGGCGACGCTGGCGCTCAAGTCCGAGACCGCGCTGTCCATCGGCGACGACACCTGTCTGTGGTTCCCCGTGGGCACAGGCAACAGCCCGCGGGACTGGGTGACGTTCGCGGCACTGTTCCGGCGCATCACCATGGCGACGGCCAAGAACTCCGGCAAGGAACAACTCGCCGCTCGGGCCTTCCGCATGCCCGGCTGAGGCAGTCAGTCAGCGCAGCGGAAAGCCCTGTGTGTGAAGGGCTTGCCGGAGATGTTCACGCCCGTTGAGACCGGCGACCGTCCCGAAGCGATTGGCGACCCGATCAACCCAGCCGGTGGGCAGGCCTTCCGTGGCGTAGAACGCGTTGAGTACGGTCTCGTACGTCGCGACGTGAGCGGCCTGCGGCGCGAGGTCGTACTGCTCGTGATGTAGCACCGCCTCCTGTGGAAGGCGCGGCTTCACGGCCGTGCCGGCAAGATCATCCGGATGGCCAACGGTCAGACCGAACACCGGGAAGACATGCGGCGGCAGGCCGAGCTCCGCCGCGACCTCGAGCGGACGGTTGCGGATCGCCCCGACGAACACCGTGCCGAGCCCGAGCGACTCCGCAGCGAGCGATGCGTTCTGGGCGGCGAGTGCGACGTCGACAAACGCGAGCACGGCGGCCTCGACGAAGTCTGCGCCTTCCGCCGTGGCCGAGGCGAGCTCGGTCGTCACCTGGCGCGCTCTGGCCAGATCCGCCAGCCAGACCAGGAAGAGTGGCGCCTCCTCGATGAACCGCTGCTCCCCGGCGAGCTCCGCGAGCCGCGCGCGTCGTCCGTCCTCGCGGACCGCGACGACACTCCACAGCTGCAGGTTGCCCGACGTCGGTGCCGACTGCGCCGCCGCGATCAGCGCGGTGAGCGTGTCGTCGGAGACCGGTTCCGGACGGTAGCTGCGTACCGAACGGTGGTCCAGTTGGCGCGCGATCACCTCGGACCACACCGCGGGCGGATCGAACGGCGGCTCGGCGCCGTACCGGAGCCGGAAAGAGGTGGCGGTCATCGTTCTCCTCGGGTGCCGATGGCGAAAGCGGGGTCAGGACCGTTGCGCGGTGCCGTGGATGCCGTACTGGTCGATGCGGGCGAGATCCTCGTCGGTGAGCGGCGGGAAGTCGAGAGCGGCCACGTTGTGATCCAGCTGGGCGGTCGAGCTCGCGCCGATCAACGCGGTGGTGATCTCCGGCCGGCGCAGCACCCACTGCAGGGCCAGCTGCGCCAGCGACTGCCCACGGTGGTGGGCGAGCTTGTTGAGCGCGCCGGCCCGCTCGCGGTACGTGTCGTCGAGCTGCTCGGGCTTGAGGAACGCACTCGCGGCCGCACGCGCGTCGGGTGGGATCGTCCCGTCCAGGTACTTATCGGTCAGCAGCCCTTGCGCCAAGGGGCTGTAGGCAACCAACCCGAATCCCTCGGCCGCCGCGACGTCGAACAACCTGCTCGTCTCCGGCGTCCGGTCGAAGATCGAGTACCGCGGCTGGTGCACGAGCAGCGGTACGCCGGCACTCCGCAACAACCCGGCCGCTTCGCGCGCGCGATCGGCGGGGTAGTTCGACACGCCGACGTACAGCGCTTTGCCCTGCTGGACGGCACTCACCAGCGCGCCGATCGTCTCCTCCAGCGGTGTCGCCGGATCGAAGCGGTGATGGTAGAAGATGTCGACGTACTCGGTGCCCAGATCGTGCAGGCTGTGGTCGAGCGACGCCAGCAGCGACTTGCGCGATCCCCCTTGCAGATAAGGGCTCGGGCCGATCGGGTTGCCGGCCTTGGTGGTCAGGATCAGCTCGTCGCGGTACGGCGCCAGGTCGGTCCGCAGCACTCGCCCGAAGAACTGCTCCGCGGCCCGGTGCGGCGGTCCGTACCGGTTCGCGTTGTCGAAATGCGTGATGCCCAGGTCGAACGCGTGCAGCACGATCTCCCGCTGCCGCCCGAACGGGTAGTCGGTCCCGAACTTCTGCCAGAGCCCCAGCGACAACGCCGGCAGCACCAGTCCCGACAGCCCGGCCCGCCGGTACTCCAGCCGCTGATAACGCTCGTCACTCGCCACGCCGCCAATTGTCGCCGAAAGTCGACCACGACACTGAACTATGTCCAGCATGCGACTGCCCGTCCGGCCCCGATGTTAGGTTGACGGCGTGAAGCCCGCGCAGCCCAATCAGTCGTTGATCGACGGGCTGGCCTGCCTGCAAGCACTTGCTTCGCATGGGCAACCGGTCGGCTCCCGGGAGCTCGGGCGGATGCTCGGACTCGAGCCGACCCGGGTGAACCGGCTCCTGAAGACGCTCGCCTTCGTCGGCCTCGCGAAACAGGACGGCAACCGCAAGTACCTGCCCGGCCCCGGCATCCACGCCCTCGCGGCCCAGAGCCTCCGCGGATCCGGCCTGATCCGCCGGGCCCTCGGCCCACTCGAGTCCCTCTTCGACCTGGACCTTCAGGTCGCCATGGGCGTCCTCTGGGGCGATCAGGTCTGCTACCTCTACCTCCACAGCCCCGGTGAAAGCGCAGCCGAAGGCATCGCGCAGTCCTCGCTCTACCCCGCGGCCCGGTCCGGGCTCGGCCAGGCGCTGCTCGCCGACCTGACCGACGACGAGGTCCGATCCCTGTACGCCGACGGCCGCCACCTCGTCGCACCGACCGGACCGTCCGTAACACTCGAGGGCGACAGCGGCCTGCTCGCGCAGCTGGCCCAGGTGCGCAAGCAGGGTTACGCGGTCCCGCAAACCCTGGAGGGCGAGGGCGTCCGCACCCTAGGCGTGACCCTCGACAGCGACCAGGCAGCCATCGGCCTGGCCGGCCGCTTCACCGACCGCCGCATCCCAACGATCCTCCG
>DASSDE010001269.1:0-3669 GCA_035697365.1 Kribbella sp.
CGTCGGGCGGCGAGACCGCGCGGACCGCGAACCGGGATCTGGACTCGTTGTGCGCGTTGTTCGACGCTGCGGGCCGGGCCGAGGAACAGGTCGGTTTCAAGGGCGTTTCGGCGTTCCTGGCGGAGCTGGAGTCGCTGGACATCGCGGGCGACAACCGGTTCGACGGGACGTACCGCGAGGCCGGCGTGCAGCTGATGACGGCGCACCGGTCGAAGGGGCTGCAATGGCGGCTGGTGGTGGTCGCGTCCGTGCAGGAGGGCCAGTGGCCGAACCTGCGGCGGCGCGGGTCGTTGCTCGAGCCGGACCGGCTCGGGACCGACGGGCTGATCGATCCGTTGTCGGCCGGCGCGTTGCTCGCCGAGGAGAGACGATTGTTCTACGTCGCGATCACCCGGGCGCGTGAGCGGTTGATCGTGACCGCCGTACAGGCCCCTGAGGCCGACGGCGATCAACCGTCCCGACTCCTTGCCGAGCTCGACATTCCTTTGAAGCTGGTCGCGGGGCGGCCGCGGCGGCCGCTGTCGTTGCCCGGGCTGGTCGCGGACCTGCGGTGTGTGCTGGCGGATCCGGCGTCGTCGCCGGCGATGAAGCGGGTCGCGGCCGATCGGTTGGCGTTGCTGGCCGACGCCGTCGACGACCGGGAGTACGCGTTGGTGCCGACGGCCGACCCGGCGCGCTGGTGGGGCGTTCGGGAGCGGACCGAGTCGGTGCGGCCGATCGCGGATCCTTCGCTGCCGGTGCCGCTGTCGGGGAGCGCGTTGACGACGATCGTGGACTGTCCGCTGCGGTGGTTCCTGACCCGGCGGGCCGGTGGCGAGACGCCGAGTACCTCGGCGATCGGGTTCGGGATGGTGCTGCACACGCTGGCCGACGCGGTCGCGACCGGGACGCTCCCGCCGTCGGTCGACGAGCTGAACGGCTGGCTGGACAAGGTGTGGACGCAGCTCGAGTTCGAGTCGGCGTGGATCTCGGACCGGGAGCGTGTCGAGGCGGAGCAGGCGCTGCGGCGGTTCGTCGCCTGGCACCAGGGCCGCCCGGATCGGACGCTGATCGGCTCCGAGGTGGACTTCGACGTGCTGCTGCCCGACGCGGAGCACCCGGCCGTTCGGGTGAAGGGCCGGATGGACCGGGTCGAGACGGACCCGGAGGGAACGGTCCGGGTCGTCGACCTGAAGACCGGGCGGAACGTTCCGACCAAGCCCGCACTGGCGCGGCACGTGCAGCTGGCGATCTATCAGCGGGCGATCAACTCACGTCAGTTGAAGAAGCTCGGCGAGGACGCGGTCGCCGGCGGGGCCGAGCTCGTCCAGCTGCGGCACGACGACAACGGCGGCTTCCCCAAGGTCCAGCACCAAGGCCCCCTGGAGACCGACGAGGACGGGAACACCTGGCTGGACGAGGCCATCGACGACGCGGAGAAGCTGATCCGTACGGAGGGTTTCGTTGCCACGCGCAACGACGGCTGCAACCGCTGCGAAGCCCGGGCGCTCTGCCCCATCCAGCCCGAGGGCCGGGAGATCGTCTGATGCCCGCTCGCGAACTGCGGACCACCGCGGAGCTGTGTGAGCTGCTGGGGATTCCGTTCTCGGATCAGCAGTTGGCCGCGATCACGGCGCCGCTTGCGCCTGGGGTGATTGTCGCGGGAGCCGGGTCGGGCAAGACGACGGCGATGGCCGCGCGGGTGGTGTGGCTGATCTGTACGGGGCAGGTGAAGCCGGAGGAGGTGCTCGGGCTGACGTTCACCAAGAAGGCGGCGAACGAGCTCGACGTCCGGATCCGTGACGACCTGACCAAGGCCGGCGTGCTCGGCTCGACGCTCCCCAAGGACCAGCCGCCGATCCTCGCGGCCCACCTGCGCAGCAACATCCCGAACTGGGAGCCCGAGGAGCCCGGCGAGCCGGTCGTCTCGACGTACCACGCCTTCGCCGGCACCCTGATCGCGGAGCACGGCCTACGTCTCGGCCTCGAGCCGGATTCGCGGGTGCTCGCCGACGCCACCCGGTTCCAGCTCGCCGGCCGGGTCGTCCGGCGGTCCGCCGGGCCGATCCGGTTCGCGTCGCATCACGTACCGACACTCGTCAACAGTCTGCTTGCGCTGGACGGTGAGCTCGCCGACCACCTGCTCCGTACCGGCGACATCCGCGACCACGACGACGCCGTACGGCAGGAGGTCGCGGCCGCCCGCAAGCAGACGGTCGAGGTCCGCAAGCTCGCGGAAACGGCGCTCAAGCGGAGCGAGATCCTGCAGTTGGTCGAGGAGTACCAGGCGTACAAGGGGGAGCGCGGCGTCGTCGATTTCGCCGACCAGATGGCGCTCGGCGCGCGGCTCGCCGAGGAGTGCCCGGAGGTCGCGGCCGTCGAGCGCGCGCGGTACAAGGTCGTTCTGCTGGACGAGTACCAGGACACGTCCGTTTCGCAGCGCCGGATGCTGACTGCACTCTTCGCGGCCGGCGACGGGCGCGGTCATCCCGTCACCGCGGTCGGCGATCCGTGCCAGGCGATCTACGGCTGGCGGGGCGCCTCCGTGGCGAACCTCGACGACTTCCCGGCGCACTTCCCGCAGGCCGACGGGTCGCCCGCCGAGCGGTACGTGCTGAGCGTCAACCGGCGCTGCGGCAGCCGCATCCTCGCCGCCGCCAACCAGCACGCCGCCGAGCTGTACGAGCAGCACCCGGGCGTGATCCCGCTCGAGGCACCGCCGGACGCCCCGGAAGGCGCGATCACCGTCGGCCTGTTCGAGACCCGCTCGCAGGAGATCGAGTGGGTCGCCGACGCGATCGTCTCCGCGCACCGCACCCGGAACCGCCGCTGGAAGGACATCGTCATCCTGATGCGGACGAACGTCGACCGCAGCGCGGTCCACGAGGCTTTGATTGCGCGCAAGGTCCCGGTCGAGGTCGTCGGCCTCGGCGGACTCCTCGCGCTGCCGGAGGTCGTGGACGTGGTCGCGACCCTGCAGGCCGTCAACGACCTCACCGCGAACGCAGCGATGCTCCGCATCCTGACCGGCCCGCGGTACCGGATCGGCCATCGCGACCTGGCGTTGCTTGCCAACCGCGCCCGCATGCTTGCTGATGCAGGCTCGCACCAGGCCGATGATCTGGTGTCGGCCCTGGACGCGGCCGTCGCCGGGATGGACTCGACCGAGGTGACCTCGCTCGCTGAAGCGGTCGACGACCCGGGCCGGCTCGAGTACGCGCCGGAAGCCCTGGTTCGCTTCAAGGAACTCTCGTCCGAGCTCCGCGAGCTGCGTGCGCACGCGGGCGAGCCGTTGCTGGATCTGGTTCGCCGCGTGATCAGCACGATCGGTCTCGACGTCGAGCTCACCGCAACTCCCGACCACATCGATGCCGGCCGCCGCGATCACCTCGCCGCATTTCTCGATGCCGTGGGCAACTTCGTGTCGACCGAGTCCGACGGTTCGCTGGACGGCCTGCTCGCGTACCTGGCCGCCGAGGAGGAGTACGCCGCTGGCCTCGACCTTGCCGTACCGAGCGAGGCGGACTCGGTGAAGCTGCTCACCACGCACCGGTCGAAGGGCCTGGAGTGGCCGGTCGTGTTCGTGCCGACGCTGGTGTCGAAGGTGTTCCCGTCCGACCGCGGCCGGGACAAATGGACCACGAATGCGAAGGTTCTGCCGTGGCCGCTGCGCGGTGACGCCGACACGCT
>DASSDE010001270.1:0-2066 GCA_035697365.1 Kribbella sp.
GCCGGGTGCAGCCGAGCTACGACGGCTGCTGGCCCACCCGACGTACCGGAGTGGCCGGAGTGTGGGCGGCGGGTCGAGCTACAGGTGAGAGCAGGGGTAGCGTGCGGCAAGTGACAGGTGAACAGCAGGCGACGGTAGTGACAGACGCATGGGACTTCGCAGTGGAGCTGCGGAGCGACCCGGCCAGCGCAGAGGCTCGCGGCGCCGTGCTCAAGGACCCGGCGTTCGGCCAGTCCTTCACGGATCACATGGTGGTCGCCAACTGGTCGGTGGACCGCGGCTGGCACGACCCGAAGGTCACCGCGTACGCACCGCTGTCGCTCAGCCCTGCCGCAGCTGTCTTTCACTACTCGCAGGAGATCTTCGAGGGTCTCAAGGCGTACCGGCACGCCGACGGCTCGGTGTGGGCCTTCCGCCCGGACCGGAACGCGGCGCGGTTCACCGCGAGTGCGGCTCGGCTCGCCCTGCCACAGGTGCCCGAGGACCAGTTCATCGCGGCACTGCGCGCGTTGGTGACTGTTGACGAGGCCTGGGTGCCGTCGGCCGAGGACGGCGAGACCAGCCTGTACCTGCGGCCGTACATGATCGCCACCGAAGCCGCCCTGGCCGTGCGGCCCTCCCATGAGGTGTTGTTCGGGGTTATTGCCTCTCCTGCCGGTCCTTACTTCAACACCGGCCCTAAGCCGGTCTCCATCTGGCTGACCACCTCCACGATCCGTGCCACCCCGGGCGGCACGGGTGCCGCCAAGTGCGGCGGCAACTACGCGTCCAGCCTGGCTGGCCTCGCCGAGGCGGTCGCGAACGGCTGCGAGCAGGTCGCGTTCGTCGACGCCGCCGAGCACAAGTGGCTCGAGGAGATCGGCAGCATGAACATGTTCTTCGTGTACGCCGACGGCCGAATCGCCACGCCGGAGCTGTCGGGCTCGATCCTCGAGGGCGTCACCCGCGCCTCGGTCCTGGAGCTCGCCGCCGACCTCGGCCACCCGGTCGAGGAGCGCCGGATCTCCGCCGACGAGTGGCGCGACGGCGTCCGCTCCGGCGAGATCACCGAGGTCTTCGCCTCCGGTACGGCCGCGGTCATCACCCCGATCGGCCGCCTCGCCTGGCCGGACGGCGACCTCACCATCGGCGACCACTCCGTCGAGTACGGCGTCGGCCCGATCACCGCCAAGATCCGCAGCGCCCTCCTCGACCTCCAGTACGGCCGCACTCCCGACACCCGCGGCTGGCTCACCCGCCTGGCCTGACGCCGTTTGTCCCCGGCGCCGGTTAGGTTTGGGGGCATGGCCGCGTCCAAGGGGAAGTCTCCGGCGATCGAGCTGGAGGTCGGGGATCGTACGGTGCGGATCTCGAATCCGGACCGGGTGTACTTTCCTGCTCGCGGTGAGACCAAGCTGGACCTGGTCAAGTACTACCTGTCCGTCGGGGACGGGATCGTCAATGCCCTGCGGGAGCGGCCGTGCATGCTGCATCGGTTCCCGGAGGGGGTTGCGGGTGAGAAGGTGCACCAGAAGCGGCTGCCGAACGGGGCACCGCCGTGGATGGAGACCGTCCGCGTCAAGTTCCCGCGGTACAACCGGACCGCCGACGAGCTCTGCGTGACCGAGCTCGCGCACGTCGCCTGGGCGGTGCAGATGTCGACGGTCGAGTTCCACCCCTGGAACTCACGGCGCGCCGACACCGAGAAGCCCGACGAGTGGCGCATCGACCTCGACCCGATGCCCGACTGTCCCTTCGATCGGGTCCGCCGGGTCGCGAACCTCGTCCACGAGATGCTCGACGAGCTGGGTGCGGTCGGCTATCCGAAGACGTCCGGTGGCAGCGGCCTCCACGTCTACGTCCGCGTCGAGCCGGCGTACGGCTTTACCGACGTACGGCGGGCCGCCCTCGCGTTCGCGCGGGAGGTGGAGCGGCGGGCGCCGGAGGACGTGACGACCACGTGGTGGCGCAAGGACCGCGATCCTCGGCTGGTCTTCGTGGACTTCAACCAGAACGCGCGCGACCACACGATCGCCGCCGCGTACTCGGTGCGCGGCAACCCCGAAGGCACCGTGTCCACCCCGATC
>DASSDE010001271.1:0-5969 GCA_035697365.1 Kribbella sp.
GCGCCCTCGACCTCGTTCGCCACGATCGCCTGCAGCAGCTGACGGTTGCTCTTGCTGGTGGCAACGATCTCGTCGGCCAGGTCACCCACCCTGGTCGTCAGCGAGTCCGCCCCCGTCTGCTGCAACAGCGCCTTCGCCGCCGACTGGGCCTTCTGCCTGGTGACCTCGGTCAACCCGTTCGCCAGTTGTACGTAGCCGCGCAGTGCGTCCATCACCATGACTGCCTCCTAGCATCGTCCCCCGCAACGGTATCGCCTCCCCACCCAAACACCACCCACCCCGCCCCACTCACGCCTTCTCCCCCTACGACAGAAGTGGATATCCACTGGTGTTGAGGGTTCTCCACCGGTGTACGAGGGCAGAACCCCGAACACCAGTGGATATCCCTCGTGTGGGGGCCGCCGGTGGCGCAGTGGTGGTGTTAGTTGGCGAGGCCGATGCGGTGCAGGGCGGCGTCGAGGGCGATGGCATCGGCTGTCGGCGCCGGCTTCGGGCGCGGACGGCGGCCGCGGGCGGTCGCCTTTGCGGCCTTGACCGGCTCGGCGGGCGCATCGACGGCGCTCCAGACCGCGGACAGGATCGCCCGCAAGCCGTCGTACGGCTCTCCCTCGCCCTTCACCGAGACGGCGTTGTTCACGATCTCGGCGGTCCAGCCCGCACAGCTGTGCTTGCTGCCGTCGACAGTCACCCCCGGCTGCTTCTCCGCGAGCGCACCGAGCCCGGCCGCGACGTACGTCGGACGCTGGTTCTTCGGCGCCCGCGCCAGGTCGTACGCGTCGTGCACCCCGGTCGCAACCCACAGACTCGCGATCCCGACCGCGTTCGCGCCCTCGATGTCGGAGTCCAGCCGGTCGCCGATCATCAACGGATGCTTGGCTTCCAGCCGTTCGATGCTCGTCTCCAGCAGTGGCGGCTCGGGCTTGCCGGCGACCACCGGGTCGACCTCGACCGCGGCCCGGATCGCCTGCACCAGCGTGCCGTTGCCGGGTGCCTTGCCGGCCGCGGTCGGGATCGTCTCGTCCATGTTGGTGGCGAACCACTTCGCGCCCTCGTTGATCGCGTGTGCCCCGTCCGCGAGCATTACCCAGTTCACGTCCGGGTCGAAGCCCTGCACGACCGCGACCGGATGCCCGTCGCTGCTCCGCACCGGCGTCAGCCCGTACTCCTCGAGCGCGACGTACAGCCCCTCGCCGCCGACCACGAGCACCGGCGAACCCTTGGGGAACTCGGCCGCGACCAGCTTCGCCGCGGCCTGTGCCGACGTCACCACGTCGTCGGGGAGCACGTCCAGCCCGAACGACGAGAGGTGTTCGGCAACGACCCGCGCCGGCCGGCTCGCGTTGTTCGTGATGAAGCCGATCCGCATGCCTTCCTTGGCCGCCTTGCGCAGGTACTCCGGAGCGTCCGGCACCGGGTCCGGACCGACGTACACGACGCCGTCGAGGTCCAGCAGCGCCACGTCGTACCGGGTCGCGAGCGCTTCGTCACACGCCGACAGCGGTTCAGGTGCGGTTCGTTTCGTACTCATGAATCACCCCGTACGATTCCGCGCATGCCGGATGCGGTGCTGAGACTCGATCCCCTGCGGGCCTGGCGGTTCGTGGCGGGCAAGGTGAGCGCGCTGGGAGCGGTCACGTCGCCGCCGTACGACGTGCTGGAACCCGCCATCGTCCGGCGGCTGACTGACTCTGATCTGCACAACATGGTGAGGCTCATCCTTCCACGCGATCCGGACCTCGGACCCGCCCGGTACGACGAACCCGCGCAACGGCTGTCCGGGTGGCAGCGGGACGGTGTAGTGGTGCAGGACGAGCAGCCCGCACTGTACGTCTACGAGCAGCGCCTGGGTGCCGCAGTACTGTGCGGACTGGTCGGCTCGCTCCGCCTGGATCCGACCCGGCGTGTAGTACTTCCCCACGAGAACGTGATGCCGCACTGGGTCGACGACCGGCTACGGCTGATGGAGGCGACGGACGCGGACCTGGAGCCGATTCTGCTCGCGTACGCGGACGGTGGTGTGGCCAGCGACGCAGTGGACACGGCCCGGTCCGGGGAGCCGTGGCTGGAGGCCGAGACGTACAACGGTGCTGAGCACCGCATCTGGCGAATCAGCGACCCACAGGTGCTGGCAGTCATCGAGGCGGAGCTGGCGAAGCACGAGGCGGTCATTGCGGACGGCCACCACCGGTACGCGGCGTACCTGGAACGCCAGCTCCGTGAGCCGTACCGGCAGAGCGCAGAGCTCGGTCTGGCGATGCTGGTGGACTACGCGCGGCACCCGCTGACGCTGGACCCGATCCACCGCGTTGTACCCGGGTTGGACCTGGCGACGGTGCAGCTGCGTACGCCATCGGGCTTTGCGATGCAGCCTGGTCGCGTAGATGGCGACCCGAACCGCATCTCCGTGACTGACGGCACCAGCTGGCTGACACTGCACGCTATGTCCGACGCGCCCACGGTCATCCTGCTGCACGAGCAGCTGTTGCCGGCGTGGGGAGTCGTTGAGGACGATCTGACCTTCCACCACACGCTGGACGACGCCCTGGCACGTGCTGACGCTCAACAGGTCGCTGTGGAGCTCACGGCGCCCACCATGAACCAGGTACTGCGTTCTGCGGCGCACGGGGTCGTACTGCCACAGAAAGCCACGTCGTTCGGACCAAAGCCACGGGTGGGGCTGCTGTTCCGTACGCTGTAGATCGAGGGTCAGGCGGGTGCGTACATCGTCAGGGTCCGCCAGGACTCCTCGCTGTCCTCCGACTCGGAGTGCGGGTTCCGGAACAGTTCGACGTACGAGGCGATCTCGGCCAGCGACCACCAGACGTGGAACAGCTCGGTGGCAGCCGGACGCGGGCCGACCGGACCGGCCTCCGCCTGGTACGCGGGCAGGACGTCGGTCGTGCCACCGAGGACCGCGGCCAGGTCACGTTCTCGCGGCGCGAGCTGCACAGTGGCCCAGTCGACCAGCCGCAGGCCGTCGGCCGTGCGCAGGACGTTGGCGCTGTGCGGCTCGCCATGTGTGATCACCCACGGGTCGTCCGACGCTTCGACCTCGCGGACCAGGGCGTCGTAGTGCCTCAGCCTCTCGTGGACATGATCGATCGCCCCGGCCAGCCGGAGACGAGTGCGTTCGGAGTACGGCCCGGTAGACCACGGCCGGTCAAGGTCTGTCAGTGCGACCATCAAGGCGTCCCGGTCGGGGACGGCAGAGTCCCAGCGTTGCAGGGCTTTCGGAGGCGTCGCCGTGTGCAGGCGGCCGAGGATCCCGGCGACCTGCGCCCGCTCGGCCGGATCGTCCCAGGCGCCGCCCTGGGTACTCCACCCTTGCAAGTACGGAAGCACCATGAACATCCACCCCGGCAACGCCTCGCGGGCCGCCAGACCGGTGCGATCGGGCAACGGGGCGACGACGAACTCGTGGCCGCGGCCCGCCAGCTCCACCGTCACGTCCGCGGCGGCCTCGATCGCGCGTTTCACCTGCTCCGCGGTCGAACCGAGCCAGTTGCCGCGCGGGTCGAGCCGATCCGCGGTCACGAACCAGCGCGGACCGTCCGATCCGGAGGCGATCCAGTGGTAGCTGCCGAATCCGACCGGCGCGTACGTGACGCCCGCAGCCTGGAACTCCCAGTACTCGCTGAGGACTGCGGCAACCATGTCACCCGAGATGTCGGCGGGTTCGTCCCTCATCCTCGTGACCCTAGTCGCGGGGTGTAGCCAGGTCAGGTGGTTTTCGAGGGCCGTCGCGGCTCAGGGCCGGTGGTACAGGCTGAGGAACTGCTCGCGCAGGGGCTTCCGTGCGGCCCTGTGGCGCTCTGTGAGCCGCCCGAGTGTAAACGAGAGCTCAGGGTCGTCCTGAGCAGCCGCGTCGTCCGCCATGGCCGTCAGAGCGTCTGCTGCAGCGCAGTGGTCCTGGTGCTGGCCCAGGAGCTCCTGGTAGGTCGCTGCGTGGGCCGCGGTGGCTTTCGCTTCGTCACCCAGTACGCCGGCGCTGGTGTCGGCGGCGTACCGCACACGCTTCGCCAACAGCCGTACCTCGTGCCAGTCGTCGTCCGCGCTCCACGGCTTGAGCCGGTCGGCCTGCCGGGCGAACTTCTCGGTGGCGGACTGCAACAGCTGCGGCAGCACCTCGCTGCAGGGCCTGTCCGCCTTGGGTTTCAGATCCGGCGCCGCGGCGATCGCGTCGAGCGTCGTGATCAGGTCCTTGGTGGCGTCGCCCAGAACGACGTCGGCGGAGCGAGCCGCCGCGCGGTCCAGCCCCGCGGTGAGGGCGGTCATGATCGTGTCGACGTGCTCCTGGTTGTCCTCGCTGGTGATCGACTCGCGGACCAGTGCCGCGATCACCTCGAGGTCGCGTGCTTCACCACAGGCCTGCGCGAGCGCGGCGAGGTCGGACCGCAGCTCGGTCGCCCAATCGCCCGCCAGCAGTCCGCGGAACAGCTTCAGATCGCTCCGCAACCGCCGGCAGGACACCCGTACCTGGTGGATGGCGTCGTCCGCACCGTTCGCCACCATCCCGACCGACTTCTCCAGCCGCCGCGTTCCCCGCACCAACGCAGCCGCCACCAGCACACCAACAGGGTCCGCAGCCGTCAGCCCCCGCCCCTCCACGACCTACTCCTCGTCCCCCGTCACACGCCCAACCCCATCGCCAACCTCCGCGCCCCCATCCCCATCCGCGCCGTCGGCCTCGGAGTCCGTTCCCCCGTTCCCGTCGCCCTCAACGCCCTCGTCGGCGAGATCATCGGCCTCCGCGCCATCGTCGTCCGCCTCGTCCGCCTCGTCCGCGCCGTCCTCGACCGCGCCATCCTCGACCGCGCCATCCTCGACCGCGCCAGTCGCGTCGTCGTTCGCCTCGGTGTGCGTTTCCGCGTCGACGTCATCGTCGTCGGTTTCGCCGTCGACGTACTCGTCCTCGAAGTCGTCCGCCTGCGCAGTCACGTCCTCGTCGGCCTCGTCGGCCTCGGAGTCCGTTCCCTCATCGACGTACTCGTCCTCGTCGTCCTCGTCGTCTCCGTCGAGGTCGGTGAATTCGAGCCCCTCGAGCTCCGCCGCGCGCTCAGCCGCCCCGGTCGCACCATCACCGTCGACACCAGCCGCCCGGTGGAACCACACGAGCGCGTCCTCGGTCCGCCCAACCTCCGCGAGCGCATCGGCGTACGCGTACCGCAGCCGCGGCAACCAGTCCGCCCGCGTCCGCTTCGTCAGCTCCGGTACGTCGAGCATCTGCACCGCAGCCGCCGTCTGCCCCATGTCCCGCCGAGCCCCGGCCGCCACGATCAGCAACTCGATCTGCGTCGGCTCCGACAGATCGCGAACGTGCTTGTCCTTCGACAGCGCCAGCGCCTTGTCCGGCCGCCCGAGCGCCCGCTCGCAGTCGGCCATCATCGCGAGCACCTCGTGGTTCCCGGTCATCCGCCGTACGGCACGGAACTCGGTGAGCGCCTCGTCGAAGTGCTCAGCCAGGTACGCCGTGATCGCGACCGCCTCACGCACTCCACCAAGCCGCGCCGCGAGCCGCCGCGCGGTCCGCGCATGCTGGTACGCCAACTCCGGGTCGTCGTCGAGGAATCGCCCCGACGCCACCAGGTGCTGCGCCACGAGATCCGCCAACGTCCGCGGCAACGAACGCAGCTCAGCCTTCACCCCACGATCGAGCTCGGCTCCCGTGATCCCTTCCGGAATCTTCGGGTCGTCGCGCCGAGGCCCAACCTTCTCCTCGCGCTCCTCCCGCCGGAACCCACCACGCCGATCATCCCGCCCACGAGAATCCCCGGCACCACCACGCCCGCGGGAGTCCCCCGCACGCCCACGCGAGTCCCCTCCCCCAGAACGCCCACGGAAGTCGCCCCCGCGGGAATCACCCGCTCCACGCCCTCGAGGATCCCCGCCACGCTCATCACGCCGGAACCCACCACGCTCACCCCGCCCAGGCCCACCGGCCGACGCCGGCCCACGCCCACGCGAGTCCC
>DASSDE010001272.1:0-5999 GCA_035697365.1 Kribbella sp.
ATCCGTGGCGCGCAGCACGACCCGCGTCAGATCGGAGCCGTCGGCCACGATCTCGTGGTCGTCGGCAAGCAGCTCCAGGCGATCGGCGGCGCGGTCTGCGGAGAAGGACCGGCTGACCACCCGACGGTCCCGGAGATAGCCGTCGATGCGGAGATCAGGCAGTGCTGTCAGTTTGGTCGGCAGCGTGACGAAGGACGGCGGACAAGGCAGAGATCCGAAGCGGGTGGTGTCGGGGCGTACGGTCACGAGGTGCTCGTCGCCGAGGAAGAGCTCGAGACGCTCGCAGTTCGAGCAGATCATCAGTTCGCCCTCGAGCGGCGCATCCCAGTGGAACGCGGGCGCGATCACCGGACGGCGCAACGGGTCGACCTGAGCCTGGTAGATCGCGGCGCCGAGCTTCGGGATGCGGAACGTGTCCGCCACCCCGTTGCACTTCAGGCGGTGGTCGATCCACCCGTTCTGCGAGTCGTAGTCGAACGCCTGCCACGCGAGGACGCCGAGGTACCGCTCGGCGGCGGCGGCCTGCTGATGGACCTGCGCGTGCAGGAACGCCTGCCGCGCCTGCACCGACTGCGGATCGGTGCGGCGGTAGAAGTGCGGCCCGGCGAGCGAGCCGACCGCCTCGGTGATCAGGTACGGGATGTCCGGCAGCGGCTCGAGCAGCGTGGCGCCGGTCTCGTCGTTGGCGTAGTCGTTGTACGCGAACACGTCCTGGTGGAAACCGTCCGTCGAGTACTCCGAGGCGACCATCGCGCCGCTCGTCGCACGGTCCGGGTCGAGCGCCTTCGCCACCTCCTGAGTACGCCGGTACAGCTCCGGGCGGTTCGCGGACTCGTTGACCCGTACGCCCCACACGACGACCGACGGACGGTTGCGGTCGCGGCGGATCATCCGTTCTACGTCGGCGACCACGAGGTCCTGCCAGGCGGCGTCACCGACGTACTGCCAGCCGGGGATCTCCTCGAAGACGAGCAGGCCGAGCTCGTCGCAGGCGTCCAGGAACGCGGGCGACTGCGGGTAGTGCGCGCAGCGGACCATCGTGCAGTTCAGTTCGGTACGGAGGATCTCGGCGTCGCGGCGCTGCACGCGGTCCGGCATCGCCATCCCGGTCCACGGGAAGATCTGATGCCGGTTCAGCCCGAACAGCTCGAGCCGCTCGCCGTTGAGGTAGAACCCGTCCATCGCGAACCGTGCCTCGCGGAACCCGATTCGCGCGGTCCGCTCGCTGCCGTCGCCGAGCCGGGCCACCAGGTCGTACAGAACGGGGGAGTCGGGATTCCAGAGTTGTACGTCGTCGAGGCCGCTCAACGTCAGTACGGCCTCGGGCCCGGACACGTCCGTCGCCGACGAGGCGAGCACTCGTCCATCCCCTGCCCGCAAGTCGACTCGCACGCGGCCGCTGTCTCGGTCCGGCGCGTCGATGGTGCAGGTGACCTCGACGCGGCGAGCCGACGGATCGAGTACGTCGAGCGGGCGAGCGTGGAGGTCGGAGATGAAGGTTGCGGCCTCGAACCGTACGTCCACCGACCGCGTCAGCCCACCCGGCTGGAAGTAGTCGACGGCGCTGTGACCGTCAGGGTGCCCGCTCGGCGGGATCGGCAACCACTGCGCATCGAGCACGATCGCCACCAGGTTCGCTCCTGGCTCCACGAGAGCGGTGACCTCATGCGTGAACGGCAGGTAGCCGCCCTGCTGGGTGCCGGCGAGCGTCCCGTTCACGTACACGGAGGCCGCATGCAGCGCCCCGTCAACGTCCACGAACACCCGCTGCGCGTCGGCGGGTACGTCCACCCACCGCCGGTAGCACCAGCGGTGCTCCCAGGTGTCGGCGTCCCAGTCCCGCCACGACAGCGGAACGACAGTGTGCGGCAGCGTGACCCGCTCGAACCCGCTGTCGTCGTACGTCACCTCCGTCGCGGACTCGTCGGCCAGCCTGCCGAACCGCCACTCAGCCATACCCCGACCCTACGGGCATGTATTTCTGAGCCGTGGTTCCGGCTCTTCTCTGAGGTGACGAGGACTGCGGTGGTGGTGGGTGGAGGGATCGTCGGGCTGGCTGTGGCGCGGAGCCTGCAGCGGCGCGATCCCGGTACGCCGGTTGTCGTGCTGGACAAGGAGCCGACGGTCGCGGCACATCAGACCGGGCACAACTCGGGGGTCGTGCACTCCGGGCTGTACTACCGGCCGGGCTCGCTGAAGGCACGGTACGCGGTCGAGGGCGGCGCGGCGTTGCGCAAGTACTGCGCCGAGAAGGGCATCCCGCTCGACGTACCGGGGAAGCTTGTCGTGGCGACGACCGAGGCCGAGCTGCCCCAGCTCGACCGGCTGTACGGGATCGGCCGGGAGAACGGCGTACCGGTCCGGCATCTGACGCTCGACGAGGTCGCCGAGCGGGAACCGCACTTGCGGGTGAAGGGCGCGCTCGCGGTCGACTCGACCGGGCGGGTCGATTTCAAGCTCGTCGCCGCTGCGCTCGCCGACGACGTCCGGGCGGCGGGCGGGGAGATCCGCACGGGGGTGACCGTGACTGCAGTCGAGAACGGGCGGACCGTACGGGTGCGCACGACGGACGATGTTGTCGAGGCGGATCGGGTCGCGGTGTGCGCGGGGTTGCACAGCGATCGGCTCGCGCGGGCGTCCGGGCTGGAGCCGGGAGTGCGCATCCTGCCGTTCCGCGGAGAGTTCAGCGAGCTCGTGCCTGAGCGGGAGCATCTCGTGAAAGGGCTCGTGTATCCGGTGCCGGATCCGGACCTTCCGTTTCTCGGGGTGCACCTCACGCGTGGGATCGACGGCAGCGTGCACGTCGGTCCGAACGCGGTGCCCGCCCTGTCCCGCGAAGGGTACTCGTGGGGCCAGATCATCCCGCGCGACGTGTGGGACGCGGCGACGTACCGAGGGACCTGGCGGCTCGCACGACGCTACGCACGGACCGGCGCGAAGGAGATCGCGCGGTCGCTGACCGGTCGCGCACTGGTGAAGGAGGCGCGCCGGATGCTGCCGGAGCTGCAGGTCTCGGATGTACGTCGCTCAGGCGCCGGCGTCCGCGCCCAGGCCGTGACCCGCGACGGCAACGCCCTCCACGTCCTCAACGCCCCCTCACCCGCCGCCACAGCCTGCCTGGTAATAGCCGACCGCATAGCCGAAGAACTGACCCACACCCCCTGACCCACCTCCTGCAGATGCCGGGTTGTTGCCCGGCCCGGGTGGTTTGAGGGAAGAAGTTGGGGTGTGGACCCCATGGTTGTGAGGTGTTCCGCCGACAAGACTGATCTCTGAGCAGGCCGTACGAACAGCGGTCGGGGAGGTCAAGGTGACTGGTGTCGGGGCGATTGGGCAGGGAGCGGCGATGCGGGCCGTCGACATAGCGATCGGGCTGCCGACGGTCGGTGTGTTCGATCCGGTGGTGAAGGCCGTGCAGCTGATGGCGGTGGGGCGGATGCCCGGGCTGGTCGTTGTCGACGAGGCAGGCCGGCCGCTCGCGGTGCTGCCGGGTTCGCAGGTACTGCGGTTGTGCATTCCGGCGGCGTACCAGGAGGATCCGTTGCTCGCGCGGACGGTCGACGAGTCGTCGGCGGACGCGTTCTGGCGGCAGCTCGGTGGATTCGCGGTCGGCGACTGCCTGCCGCACCCGATCGCCAGGCCGGTGACCGTGACGCACGACGCCACGCTGCTGGAGATCGCGGCACTGATGGCCCGCGGGCGGACGCCTCTGGTCGCAGTGACCGGAACTGACGGCCTGCTGACCGGCGTGATCACGCTGGACCGGCTGCTGACGAGCCTGGCGGTCGCCGGGCTCGAGGACCAGCCGCCCGGGTGAGGCCGTTCGTCGCGCTGGCGATCTTCGGCCTGGCGTTCTTCTACATCGCGACGGAGAAGGCCGACAAGGTCAAGGTGGTGCTGATCGGCGCCGCAGCGATGCTCGTCCTCGGGCTCGCGCCCGGCACCGAGGTGTTCTTCTCCGAGCACGAGGGGATCGACTGGAACGTCATCTTCCTGCTGCTCGGCATGATGGTCGTGATCGGGATCATCAAGCAGACGGGGGTCTTCGACTACCTCGGGATCTGGGCGGCGAAGCGGTCCCGCGGCCGGCCGTACCGGCTGATGGTGCTGCTGATGATCATCACCGCGATCGCGTCGCCGTTCCTGGACAACGTGACCACGATCATGCTGGTCGCGCCGGTGACGATCGTGGTCTGCGAGCGGCTCCGGATCCGGCCGCAGCCGTACCTGATCGCCGAGGTGCTGGCGTCCAACATCGGTGGCGCCGCGACGCTGATCGGCGACCCGCCGAACATCATCATCGGCAGCCGGGCCGGGCTGACGTTCAACGACTTCCTGGTGCACATGACGCCGATCGTGGTGATCGTGTTCGTGCTGTTCGTGGTGCTGTCGCGGTTCTTGTTCCGCAAGGACTTGCAGTTCAATCCTGAGCAGGTCGCGGCGGTGCTGGCCCTGCAGGAACGCCGGGCGATCCGCGATCCGTGGCTGCTCGCGAAGTGCCTGATCGTGCTCGCGCTGATGGTCGCCTGCTTCTCGCTGCACTCCGTGATCCACCTGGAGCCGTCGCTGGTCGCGCTGATCGGCGCCGGCGTGATGGTGCTGGTCGCGAAGGCCGACGTCGGCGAAGTACTGCGCGAGGTCGAATGGTCGACGCTCGTCTTCTTCATGGGGCTGTTCGTCATGGTGTCCGGTCTCGTCCACACGGGCGTGATCGAGGCGATCGGCAACTGGGCGGTCGATGCGATCGGCGACCGGTACTTGCTCGCGGCAACCGCTCTGTTGTTCGGCTCCGGCGTGCTCGGGGCGTTCTTCGACAACATCCCGTACGTCGCGACGATGACGCCGGTGGTCGAGGGCATCGTGGAGCAGGAACCGCAGACAGGCAACTCGCTGTGGTGGGCGTTCGCGCTCGGTGCGGACTTCGGCGGCAACGGTACGGCGGTGGCGGCGAGTGCCAATGTGGTTGCCCTCGGCATCGCCTCGCGCAGCGGTCACCACATCACGTTCTGGCAGTTCACGCGGTACGGAGTCGTGGTGACCGCCCTCAGCATCGGACTGGCCTGGGTGTACGTGTGGCTGCGCTACTTCACCTGATCCGCGACCGAGCGCAATGCGTGCGGCGTGAGCGCGATCTCGACAGTGCCGATCTCGATCGCAGTGATCCGTACGCCGGGCACCTCGACCGTGAGTTCGACGTATGCCGGAAGCTCGGCGAGAGCCGCCATGTCGCACCGGGACACCATCCGCGTCAGGCCCCGCTCGGCCTCGTCGAGTGCGAGGTCGACCGGGAACAGCGAGTGGTCGACGGCCGCAGCGGCGTCGATGATCTGCACTCCGATCTCACCGCAGATGCGGACCTCGACGCCTTCGCGGCTGCGGGCAGTGACCGACAGCGGCTGACGCATACATGCCCTCGGCAACCAGACGTACTGCTCCAGCAGCGGCAGGCGGATCGCGAGTCCGGCCGTCACCACCCGGTCGACCCGGCCGGAGCGCAGGACGACGAGCAGGCGGTCGCGGGGGAGCATGCGTGGTTCGAGCGCGGCCAGCGCGGCGAGGACGAGGAGCGCGCCGAGGATCACCCACGGATGCGCGGCCGGCGCCGCGAGGACGGGGGTCGTGGCGAGCATGAGGCCTCCCGGGGCCGCCGAGCAGAATTGAGCGCGGCGACGGCGTCTCGCCGCACGTCCAGTCTGCAAGACCGAACGGACCGGCGGTATGAGTGCTGACCCCCACTTTTGGCTGCCTGCATGGACTTCACGGAGTCGCGTGGTGGAGGGTGGAAAGGTGAACGGATTGCCTTTGTACTGGCGGGTCTGCCTGATCAACGGACTGGTGTTCGTGGTCGGCACCGCCGCGCTGGCACTGGCGCCCGTCACGGTCTCCGCGACCGTACTGGAGTCCGAGGCCGTCGTGCTGGTCATCGGTCTGATCGGCATCGTCGTGCTGAACTCGATCCTGCTGCGCACCAGCCTGGCGCCCCTCGACCGCCTGGTGCG
>DASSDE010001273.1:0-3944 GCA_035697365.1 Kribbella sp.
CGGCGGGTGACCCAGGCGGCCAAGGCGGTGAACACGGCGCAGTAGGCGAGGAGCGTGAGGAGGGCGCGGTTGCCGCTGACGGCATCGCGTACTCCTGGGGGTGCGTCGGAGGCTGCCATGCCGGTGACCGCGAAGACGAGCGAGCCGGCGTTGGTGCCGGGCAGGATGTTGGCGAGCCACTTCAGGCTCGGCAGCAGGCTGCTCACAACGCCGGCCAGCAGGGTCTCGATACCGAGGATCCACACCACGCCGAGCCCGATCGGCAGTGCGACGTTGCGGAAGGCAACGGCCAGGACGACGCCGGCCAGGCACCACATCATCAGTACGAGCCAGCCGCCGGCCAGGCCCTGCAGCAGGTCGCCGGCACTCGGCCAGCTCATCGATCCGTCCTCGGCGGCCGCGATGCCGCCGCTGCAGAGCGCGCAGGCCGCGAAGATCGCGACGACCCACAGCGCGATCATCGTGCCGAGCGCCGCGAACTGCGCGCCGAGGATCGTCAGCCGGCGCGGGCGCTGGGTGAGCACGGTCTTCAGCGTGCCCCAGGTGTACTCGCCGCCGATCACGATCGCGCCGAGGACCAGCGCGAGCGCGCCGGCGAAGATCGGGTAGCCGCCGATCGTGTTGTCGATGACGCGTTCCGGGAGCATCCCGCGGAGGATCTCCTTGCTCGGTGTGTCGGTCTGGTAGCTGAGGTACGGCAGCAGATAGCCGAAGATCAGGCTGAGCACGAGCCCGGCGCCGAACAGCACCCAGACGGCGGATCGCTTGCGGAGCTTGAGAATCTCGGCGCGGTAGCTACCCAGCATCTGCCTGCTCCTCGGTCTTCAGTTCTGTGGTCAGTTCGAAGAAGATGTCCTCGAGGGCGCGTTCGGTGGTGCGCAGCTCGGACACCTCGACGCCGGCCTCCACGAGCGTGCGGTTCACCTCGGCGGCCTTCGCCGGATCCATCTGCACCCGGAGCGTGTCGTCGTAGCGGTGCACGCTGCCGAAGCGGGTCAGGATGTTCTGCGCCTGGTCCTTCGGAGCGGCACGGACAACAAGCTCCTGTTCTCCGCGGAGCTCGTCGACGTTGTGCTCGGCAACCATCCGGCCGGCGTTGATGATGCCGACCCGGTCGCAGATCTGCTGCACCTCGCCGAGCAGATGACTCGACAGTACGACGGTCCGCCCGCCGCTGCCGAGATCGCGGATCAGCCGGCGCATGTCGCGCATCCCGGCCGGGTCGAGACCGTTCGTGGGCTCGTCGAGGATGACGAGCTCCGGATCCTTGAGCAGCGCGGCGGCGACCCCGAGCCGTTGCTTCATCCCCAGGGAGTACGTCGAGAACCGGTCCTGCGCGCGCTCGGTGAGGTCGACGAGCTCGAGCACCTCGTCGATCCGCTCCCGCGACACGGCGGCGTACTCGGCGAGCAGCCGGAGATTGTCGAGGCCGGACAGGTACGGGTAGAACGCCGGCGACTCGATCATCGACCCGGTCCGCCCGAGTACGCCGGCGTCACCCGGCCGCCCGCCCAGCACCCGCACCGTCCCGCTGGTCGGCGCGATCAGCCCGGTAAGGATCCGCAACGTGGTTGTCTTGCCCGCACCGTTCGGCCCGAGGAACCCGTACACCTCACCGGGCAGCACCGTCAGATCGACACCGTCAACCGCCAAGGTGTCGCCGTACCTCTTCGTCAGCCCGCTGACCTCAACAAGCGCATCCATACCAAGAGCGTCCCGCCCCAACCACTTCGACCGCGTCGCCCCGGGGGAGTGACCCCACCTACCCCTCCGGGAGTAGGCCGTCGCTGACCCCGAACGGGTGTTTTAATGCATCGAGTACCGATGGATTTGGCGAGGGGGCGGTGGGAGTGGCCAAGAAGGTCCGCACCACGCACGCTCGCCGGTTCGCGCTTCTCGCGCTCTTGTTCGCGGCCGTGACCTTCATCGCGTCCGGCGGATTCGTCGACGGCTACGTGCCGAGGTGCGACAACCACGCGATGAACCCCGGTGACTCATGCATCCGCAACACCGGTGGCGGCAGCTATGCAGAGATGGTCGACCGCCACTACCGCGACTTCCACATCATGTTCTGGGCAGCCCTCTGCGTGATGATCTTCTTCACCTACCACTCGATCCTCGAAGCAGTCCGTGGCCGCCGCGCCCGAAAGCGGTCCCAGCCCTAGCTGCTCGGATTGGTCGGGAGGCGGTCGCGACTGCCTGCCGCGAGAGCTTCGTCGACGCGATCCAGCGCACCGCGCAGCAGATCGCCGTACGCGTCGTCGCCCAGCAGGTGTACGTGCTCACGTGCCAATCGCAGGTGTTCCTCCGCCGGCGCTGGTTGGCTCAGACGCCGGTAGTCGTCGGCCAGATTGAGGTGCAGGGACGGGAGCCAGCCGTCGTCCTCGACGTCCTCCAACGCCCGCAGGTCCCAGACCAGCTCGTCCGCGGTCTCGTCCTGCACATCAGCCAGATAATGCGCAACCGCGCACCGTGTCTGCCCGCCGCCCGCTGACTCCCACAGCGCAGTCAACCGCTGACGCGCGACCTCCCGCTCACCGCCCCGCCCCAGCTCAACCGCGGCAGTAATCTCCTCGAGGTGCTCCATACCGAGCACCCTCAGCCCTCGACCGACTCGAAGGTCAACCGAGCCAGCCGGGGCGGACGAGGCCGGTCTGGTAGGCGACGACTACGAGCTGGGCGCGGTCGCGGACGCCGAGTTTGATCATCGCGCGGCTGACGTGCGTCTTCGCGGTCGCCGGGCTCAGCACGAGCCGCGCGGCGATCTCGTCGTTCGACAGGCCCTCGCCGACCAGCGCGACGATCTCCTTCTCGCGTTCGGTCAGTACGTCGAGCTCCTTGCTGGCGTGCGGCTGCCGCGACCGCGACGCGAACTCCGCCACCAGCCGCCGCGTGACCCCCGGCGACAACAGCGCGTCCCCGCGCGCCACCACCCGTACGGCCTGCAACAGCTCCACCGGCTCCGTGTCCTTCACCAGGAACCCGCTCGCCCCGACCCGGAGCGCCTCGAACACGTACTCGTCCAGGTCGAACGTCGTCAGAATCACCACGTGCACGTCGGCCAGCTCAGGATCCGCGCCGATCTGCCGGGTCGCCTCCAGACCGTCGGTACCGGGCATCCGGATGTCCATCAGCACCACGTCCGGCTTCTCCCGCCGCGCCACCACGACCGCCTCGGCGCCGTCCGAGACCTCACCGACCACGGTGATGTCGTCCTCGGAGTTCAGCAGCGACCGGAACCCCGCCCGCACCAACGCCTGATCATCCGCCAGCAACACCCTGATCATGCGCTGGAGCTTATGCCAGCCCAGCATCATGGGCGAGCAGTGCGATCTGCGTGCGGTTGCCGAGCTCCAGCTTGGTGAGGATGTGCGAGATGTGCGCCTTGACGGTCGCGAGGCTCATGAACAGCTCGGTCGCGATCTGTGCGTTCGCCTTGCCCTGGGCGACCGCGAGCATCACGTCGTACTCCCGCGGGGACAACCGCTGCAGCTTCTGTTGCGCGATCGTGTGCGCGTCGGCCTGGGTGGCGGCCCGGTCCATCAGCCGGCGCGTGATCGCCGGCGACAGGATCGGGTCACCGACCGCGACCCGCCGTACGGCCTCGACGATCTGCGCCGGGGGAGTGTCCTTGAGCAGGAACCCGCTGGCGCCGGCGCGGAGCGCGTGCAGCACGTTCTCGTCGGTGTCGAACGTGGTCAGTACGACAACCTCCGGCGGATTCGCGCGCGCCCGCAGCCGTTGGGTCGCGACGATCCCGTCCACCCGCGGCATCCGCAGGTCCATCAGCACGAGGTCCGGGAAGTGCGCGTCGACAGCGGCCGGTACCTCGTCGCCGTCGGCGGCCTGCCCGACGACCGAGATCCCGTTCGCCCCGTCCAGCATCATCTCCAGGCTGGCCCTGACCAACGCGTCGTCGTCAACCACCAGTACCCGGATCATGA
>DASSDE010001274.1:0-3454 GCA_035697365.1 Kribbella sp.
CTGATGAGCGGTACGTCGATGAGCCGCGAGCTCGCCCTGCTGTCGGAGGCGTTCGGCTACGGCCTCGATGACCTGCGCTGGTTCGCGATCAACGCGATGAAGTCCGCCTTCCTCCCCTTCGACGAACGTCTCGCGATCATCGACAACACCATCAAACCCTGGTACGCCGAGGCACTCGCTCCGTGAGCGTAGATCCGCGGGTCAAGTAGTCAGCCAGGCGAACGCCCGGGCTCTGAGGCCGCGGACGCGGAGTGTGGCGAGCGCGCGGTACGTCGGCTCCTCGACGTACTTCGTGAGCAGCCACGCGAGCCCGATCACGCCGACGACCGCGCCGGTGATCTGGACGAGCCGGCCCGCGCCGAGCTCCATCAGGCGGTATGCGATGAGGTAGCCGACCACCTGGTTCAGCAGGTAGAGGGCGAACGAGATCCGCGCCAGGAACTGGATCGGCCGCCGGATCCGCGCGAACACCGTCCAGTCCGGGCCGCGGGCTGCGAGCGCGACGAGCAGCAGCAGCGCACCGATCCCGAGCGACGACGGCAGGTCCGCGGTGTGCGCGTGCTGCGCGAAGACCGTCGCGACGAGCAGGGCGGACAGGTGCAGTACTCCGATCCGGCGCTGCGACCACAGCCAGATCGCGATGCCGATCGCGAACAGCTGCATCCGGTGCAGGCCGAGCCCGTTCCAGGTCTGGATGACCCAGACCGGGCTGTGGTCGATGCGGCCGTGCCACTGCAGGGCGACCGGCGCCAGGATCATGATCCACAGCATCGTCGTGATCCGCGGACCGATCCCGCGCGGCCAGAGCAGTGCGGCTGCGGCGAAGGCCATCAGCTGGAGCGGCAGCGTCCAGTACGAGCCGTCGATGAGCTGCACGCCCCGGTCGAACGAGGCGGCCAGCGTGAGATTGCCCCACAGGTCGCGTCCGGTCGGGAGGATCCAGTTGCGCGGTGCGAACAGGATCAGCAGGGTGTACGTCACGAGCACGGCGACCAGGTACGGCGGCAGGACGCGGCAGGCGCGCCGCCACAGCCACCTCGGTGTGGAGCCCTTCCGGATCGTCACGCAGACGAAGTACGCACTGATCACCAGCAGGATGCTGGCGCCAACCTGGAACGGATAGCGCCCCAGTGGCTTGCCCAGCTCCGGGTGCAGGAACGGGCCCATGTACGTCGTGTGCGTGAACATCACCGCGAGCACGGCGACAACGCGCACCACGTCCCAGCTCAGCCTGCGTGCGGTCCTGCCCGGAGGGCGGTCCGGCGTCGTCAAAACAACTCCATCTACGTCGGCGCTCGTTACCCCCTTGTGACCTTAGCCAGACCAGGGGGTGCCGATGCAAATCCGGAGCGTGCCGCCTACCTCACATCAGCCGGCGGTTTGAAACGTGCGGCGGTAGTCCTGAGGCGGTACGCCGACGATGCGACGGAAGTGGTGACGGAGCAGGGCGGCGGTGCCGAAGCCGGATTCGGTCGCGATCTGCTCGATGCCCATCCGGGTCTGTTCGAGCAGGGTGCGGGCGCGCAGGACGCGCTGGGTGGTGACCCATTTGAGCGGCGTCGTTCCGGTCTCGGCGACGAAGCGGCGGGCGAAGGTGCGCTCGGACATCTGGGCGCGGCGCGCGAGGGCGGGCACGGTGTGCTCGATGGTCAGATTGTCGACCATCCAGTCGAGGACCGGCTGCATGCTCTCGCTCGACGACTCCGGCACCGGTACGTCGACGTACTGCCGCTGGCCGCCGTCACGCTGCGGTGGGACCACCATCCTGCGGGCGATCCGGGTCGCAACCGCGCTGCCCAGCTCACGGCGGACCAGGTGCAGGCAGGCGTCGATGCCGGCCGCGGTGCCGGCGCTCGTGATGATGTTGCCGTCGTCGACGAACAGCACGTCGGGGTCGAGCTTCGCGGTCGGGAACTGCTCGATGAATCGCTTCGCGTACCGCCAGTGTGTGGTGCACGGCCGTCCGTCGAGCAGGCCGGCTGCGCCCAGCACGTAGGCGCCGGAGCACACGGTGAGCAGGATCGCCCCGCGGGCCTCCGCCCTCCTGAGCGCGTCCAGGATCCGCTCGTCGTACGCGTGCCGCCAGGTCGTCGCGGGGATGCCGATCAGGTCCGCGTCCTCGAGCTCTTCCAGTCCGTACGGAGCGACCACCTGGGAGTGGGTGCTGGTCTGCATCGGGACGCCGGGCGTGGTCGAGCACACCTTGAAGTCGAAGGGCGGCACACCGTCGTCGGTGCGGTCCAGCCCGAAGACCTCCGCGAGCACGCCGAACTCGAACAGTGCGACGTCCTCCATCAGTACGACCGCGATCTTCCGGAGCATGGCAGGATCTTATCGGACTATGTCAATGGCGCCACTGGTGGCAGGATCTGAAACATAGAATCATTACTGCCATGAGCGGATATGTAGTTCTCGTAGTTCTCGTCCTGGGCGTGATCGCAATTCTGGAGATCAGCAACAGGCGGCACTCGACCGGTCCGGCCACCGGACTGCAGGGCTCCTGGATCGCCGACGACCGCGACCTGGCCCGGACCAAGCTGGACCTGCTCGCGCTCGGCGCGGCGGCCAAGCCCTTCACCAGCAAGCCCGCTTCGACCACCGGCACGGTGCACAACATCCGCGCGGTCCGGGTCACCCACGGCCGTCACGCAGCCTGAGTTCGCCAGTTGGGGGCGGTCGCGTTGGTGGCCGCTCGCAGTAAGCCTTCTACCGGGCCGTACCGGAAGCTGCTGAGCCACATGTGGCTGAGCATCAACTGCAGGACGAAGATCCCGACCGCGAGACCCGTGGTCTCCAGTGGCGACACCTGACCCACCAGCCCGAAGCCGACGCCGGTGAAGATCAGTACGGTCGCGACTGACTGACCCAGGTAGTTCGAGAGGGCCATGCGCCCGGCCGGCGCGAGCAGGCGGCGAATGTCCTCCCCGCGCTCGGAGTGCATGATGCGCAGCAAGGACGCGACGTACGCCGCTGTCAGGAAGGGCGCCGTCATCACACTCATCAGTACCGCCCTGGTGTCGCCGTTGCCGCCGGACGCGTAGACGACGCCGCCGGTGATACCGATCGCGAAGCCGACCAGCTGGATCAGCCGGAGCAGTGCGTCGGCCCCTGTGGTGTTCTGCAGCAGTCGGCGCCGGCCGGCCACCATGCCGACCAGGAACGCCGCCAGCGTCGTGGGGCCCTGCACGGTCAGCAGTGAGAGGCCGTACGTGGGGAGAGCGCGGACGTGCTCGCCTATGACACTGCTGAACGAGCCGGCCAGGTTCGCCGTGGTTTCCTGGGCGGCTGCTACTGCTGTTGTTGGGTCCAGGACCGCAGAGGTGTCCAGGAACAGCGCGGCGATCGCCAGAGTGAGGAAGAGGTACGCGTAGATCGCTCCGGCGACGAGGAGCGCCGTACGGTCCTTGACGCGCCGCATGGCGACCAGGACGAGCCCGATGATCGCGTACACGCT
>DASSDE010001275.1:0-4884 GCA_035697365.1 Kribbella sp.
TCGAACAGCTCGCGGCGCAGGTCGGCGACTCCGCCGGCGGCGACGTCCTCGGGCGCGCGGCCTTGGTACGCGAGCGTCATCACGTTGAGCATCAGCGGCGAGCTGATCAAGTCCCACAGCTCGTCGTCCTGCTCGATCGCGGCACGGGCCCCGTCGAGGGCCGGCCCGACCGTGGCGAAGTAGTCGAGGACCTGCTGTCTCGTGAGCGGTCTGATGTGGACGGCGCCGAACAGGCTGAGCTGACGTGGGAGGCGTTCGTAGTCGTGCGTCCGGCAGGTCACTGCGAGCTGGCCGACCTGGTAGTTGTGGCGCAGCTCCTTCAGGACCGGTTCGAGCTTGGCGCGGTTCGACTCAGCGATCTCGTCGAGTCCGTCGAGCAGCAGCGCCAGTCGGCCGGCGCGCAGCCACGTACGGCCGACACCTGGCGGAATGCGGTACCGGTCGCTCAGCTCATAGAGGAGCCACCGGACGAAGCCTGCCAGCAGTGCGGTGTCGTTCGGGTCGTCGTCCTTGCGGTGCGACGACTGCGCGCCCCAGCCGGCCAGGTCGACCACGACCGGGATGGGGTGGTCCTGGTCGGCATGCGCGTGCGCCGCGAGCCGCCGGGCCAGGTCCAGCAGCAGCGTGGTCTTGCCGGCACCAGGTGCGCCGAGGACCAGCATGCTGTCCTCGAGCTCGTCGAAGACCGTGGCGATGTCTTCTCCGTGCGGGATCCGCCGGGCGGCCTTGTTCAGCGGCTGGACGAGCAGATCGAACGCACGGACCGCGTCCGGCTGGCCGTCGAGCGCCAACGCGATCCGGGTCCGTGAGGCGAGCGAGCCGGCGCGCCGCTCGGACAGGTACCGGTCGATGCGGTCGAGTGCGTTCAGCCGGTTCCGCGGCAGGTCGGCACCACGGTTGGACAGCCGTGGCCGGCGGCGGTTCCGTACCTCGAGCAGCGCGGTCCCGATCACGAGCACCCAGAGCACGCCGATCAGCGGCCAGACCCATCCGACGTACGGCTCCAGGAACGCGGGCGCGGTACCGCCGGTACCGACGTTGATCGCGATCGGCAACAGCACCAGCGTCAGCGACACGGACACCACCAGCACGACAGCATTCACCAGCGTCCGCATCCTCACGCCCCGGAGCGTAACCGTCCGTGAGCCCACCGTCTGCAGCCCATGGGCGCCGCCGTCCAGCAGGCGGTCGCCGCGTAGGGGAATTGTTGTCAGATCACCTACATTGACTACCGATATGACTACTCAGCGGATCGGCCGTGCCGAGGTGGGGCTCCGGTCGGAGCGGGGACCGATCCTGCTGGCGGTGATGCTGAGCGTCGGGCTGGTCGCGATCGACGCGACGATCCTGGCCACCGCCGTACCGTCCGTCGTGGCGGACCTCGGCGGCTTCACCCAGTTCCCTTGGCTGTTCTCGATCTATTTGCTCGCGCAGGCCGTGTCGGTACCGATCTACGGCAAGCTCGCCGATCAGCGCGGGCGGAAGCCGATCATGCTCGTCGGTGTCGGGTTGTTCCTGCTCGGGTCGGTGCTCTGCGGGTTCGCCTGGAGCATGCCGGCGCTGATCGCGTTCCGGCTGGTCCAGGGGCTCGGCGCGGGCGCGATCCAGCCGATCGGGATGACGATCATCGGCGACATCTACACGGTCGCGGAGCGCGCGAAGGTCCAGGGGTACGTCGCGAGCGTCTGGGGGATCTCGTCGTTCGTCGGGCCGACGCTCGGTGGGGTGTTCTCGGACTACATCTCGTGGCGGTGGATCTTCTTCGTGAACATCCCGCTCGGGCTCGCGGCGGCGTGGGTGCTGGTCCGCCGGTTCGAGGAGAAGGTCGCGGAGAAGACCGGTCACACGATCGACTACGCCGGCGCGATCCTGCTCTCGGTCGGTGGCTCGCTGCTGCTGCTCGGGCTGCTCGAGGGCGGGGTGATGTGGGACTGGGCCGCGCCGACGAGCATCGCGATCCTGGCCGCGGCGGTCGTCCTGCTGATTGCGTTCGTCCTGGTCGAGCGCCGGGCCGCCGAGCCGATCCTGCCGCTGTGGGTGCTCGGGCAGCGCGTGCTGAACTCGGCGAACGCGGCCGCGCTGCTGATCGGGTTGCTCATGATCGGGCTGTCCACGTACGTACCGCTGTTCGCGCAGAGTGTCCTCGGTACGTCGGCGCTCGTCGCAGGGTTCACGCTCGCGGCGATGACGCTCGGCTGGCCGATCGCCGCGTCGTTCGCGGGCCGCATCTACCTGCGCGTCGGGTTCCGGACGACGATGCTGATGGGCGCGTTGATCGTCGTGCTCGGCTCCGGGATCCTGCTCACGGTCGGCTCCACAAGCTCCGTACTGCATCTGGCCGGCGCATGCTTCGTGATCGGGATCGGGCTCGGCTTCTCCGCGTCGCCGTCGGTCGTGGCGGCGCAGTCGTCCGTTGACTGGCAGACGCGTGGCGTGGTGACCGGGGCGAACATGTTCTCCCGCTCGGTCGGTAGTGCGGTCGGTGTCGCGGTCTTCGGCGCGGTCGCGAACGGCGGCGTCGCAGCCCGCCTCGGCGACGACCACGCCGACCTCGAGAAGGTCCCCGCCGGCACCCTCGCGCCAGCGATCCACGACGTCTACTACGGGGCCGCCGCAGCCGCCCTCCTGCTCGTCGCCGCCGTCCTCTTCATGCCCAACCGCATCACCGAACGGCCGCTCAAGGGGCGTTAGGTTGATGGGATGCGGCCTGTCGACTGTGTTGGTGCACTGATCCGCGACGCGGAGCATCGCGTCTATCTGCAACGGCGTACTGCGGAACGGCGGTTGTTGCCGGGGATCTGGGACATCGTCGGCGGTCATCTCGAGCCGGGGGAGGCGCCGGAGGCGGCGCTGGCGCGGGAGGTCGAGGAGGAGACCGGCTGGCAGGTCCGCGACATCGTCTGGAAGGTCGCGGACTGGGAGTGGGAGTGGGAGGGCCGCGTACGGCGGGAGGTCGACTACCTCGTCACCGTCGACGGCGACCTGACCCGCCCGCGTCTCGAGGCCGGCAAGCACGACGCCTCTGCCTGGGCCGGCCCGGACGATTTGGACCTGCTGATGGTCAACCGCACCGACGGCGACCGGCGCCTGCGCGATCTGGTGGCGCACGCGATCCGTACGCGCTTCACCGATCGCCTCCGGCTCGAACCGATCACGGGTCCGAACGGCGTCCTCCCCGGACATGCACCGGACCTCCAGCGCGTCTTCGCGGACCCGTGGGTGGCTCGGTGGTACGACCTCAGGCTGTCACCGGAGGCTGCGGCGGCCCAGGTCGCAACCCACCAGGCGGGCTGGGAGCACGACGCTGTCAACAAGTGGATCGCGTACGACCGTCACACCGGCGCTCTCGCCGGCCGCGGTGGTCTCTCGCGCATCCCGTCCGACGCACCGACAGCCGACGCCATCACCGCCCTGGTCGGACCGGAGTGGGCCGCCGACCGCCTGGAGCTCGGCTGGGCGTTCGTCGAGTCCGCCCGCGGCCGCGGCCTGGCCACCGAACTCGGCCGCGCCGGCCTGGACTACGCCTTCAACACCCTGCACGCCGCATCAGTCATCGCCTTCACCGAGGAGGTCAACACAGCCTCCCAAGCAGTCATGAAACGCCTCGGCATGCAGTACGCCGGCCAAATCCACACCAAAGGCTGGACCGCCACCTCCCCCGCCACACAACCCAACGCCCCCTTCACCGTCTACACCACCAACCCCGCTGCTTAGGTCCGGTCCTGTGGCGGACCCGAAGCGGACATCTGAGGGTTTGCGGAAAGACGTTTGCGGTGGGTGGCGAAAAGTTCCGGGAAGGTGGGTCAGGGGGTTAGGGCGGTGGTGAAGCGGGTTAGGAGGGTGGCGAAGGTGGACCGCTCTTCGGGGGTCCAGGTGTTCATTGCGGTGGCGAAATGGGCTCGGCGGTGGGCGTGGACGGTGTCCAGCTGGGCCTGGCCGGTGGGGGTCAGGACGAGGTTGGTGCGGCGGCCGTCGGTTTGGTCGGCTTCGCGGCGGACCAGGCCCGCGGCGACTGCGGCGGCGGTGAGTTTGCTGGCGCGGGGCTGATCCACCCCGAGAGCGGCGGCGACACCGTTGACACCGAGCGGATCCGGGGCAGCGGCCTCGATCGCGTCCAGTACTTCCTGGACCGGGTCCGGCCCGCCCGACTCGACCGCGAACGTACGCCGCGTCTGCCGCCGCCGGATAGCAATCATCGCCGCCTCCACAGCAGCAACCACCCCCACCTCACCCAGCGACCCCACGCCAGCCGGCCCCGCACCCACCGGATCCCTGCCCGGCCGCCCCGCACCCACCGGCTCCGCACCCGCCCGCCCCACGTCCGCTGACCCCGGACCCGCCCACTCCGAACCCGCCGGCTTTCCGCCCGCCGGGCTCATGTTTGGTGGGGTGGGGAGGGTTCGGTGAGGGTTGTCCATGGCGGGCTCCAACTATATGGTCGGTGACATGCATATGTCGGGTGACAACAAGCCTATCGGCTGGTGGGTGAAGGAGGTCGACCGGCTGCTCGAGGCGTCGTTCGAGCGGTTGCTGGCGGACGACGGGCTGACCCGTCGGCAGTGGCAGGCGCTGAACGCGGCCGCGCGCAAGCAGCCGATGACGGCGGCGCTGGCCCCGTTCCTGAGCGGCGACCCGGCGGAGCTCGCAGCGATCACCGGCCCGCTGGCCGAGCGCGGCTGGCTGGCCGGCGACGCGCTCACCGCCGAGGGTGAGCGGGCGCTCCAGGGGCTGACCACGAAGGTCATCGCCGAGCGCCGCACCATCACCAACGGAATCACCGACGCCGACTACCTGGCGACGATCGACGTACTGCGCCGAATGGCCGCCAACCTGGCCTAGACGTGCCGGGCGCCCCGCAGTAGGCGGTGAGTCGCCAACCACGCC